>JALHOR010000071.1 GCA_022842885.1 Anaerolineae bacterium | reverse complement strand
ATCCTCCTGTGAGCAAACTTGGGAACAACACCAAGGTCATTTCACCTTTATGATGAACAGCATCCAATTTGAGTAAATCAGCAATAGGGTGTCAGCAACTTTGTTTCTACCCTTTACGTAATGATGACTCATAAAAATAAGACCAAAAAGGCGAAATTATGTCAGACGATATGCGGGCGCCATTGATTGGGGCTTTGTGGTTTTGTTCATCAATCGTATTGGTGGCATTGTTCATCAGCGCCGCAGCGCAGGGTGAATTGATGGTTGCTCATATCCTGATTGCGGTGGTGATATTGGCATTAGTGGTCGTGGGGTCATGGTATTTGATGCGCTCGACAGCGAACACCACCGAATTGGAAAAAGTGAAACGACAATCCATTGATACTCTGCTGCGTGATATGGATGATGATGACTTGATTGAACTCAAACGTCGCCTTTCAGAAGAAGAAGTGCGGGGTGTGGATGTTCTCTTGGATTACTTAGAGGATGATGGCGAATTGGCGCGGAAAAGTTAATTCAAAACCATGCTATGTAGAGTTACGGACTGATGATAATTATCGCTAGCTCAGAATGTATTGCCCGCATGGGGCGCGATGTGTGTCTTCGCTGAAACGCAAACATGAGTAGTGCTTATTATCAAACGATTCGGGCGGATTGAGCTAATCACCGCCTTTTTTGCCTTACCCTGATGGGGTAAATACGACACGATAAGAGGTGATGGCTTCTAAACCTTCTGGTGTGAAGCAGTTATCCGCGACCAAAACTGAGGCGACCGGATCGGAGCGCCCCGGCATTTCAATGGTATAGCCACGCCCGGCTTCCATCTGGAAATCGGCATAGGCGGGACCACGTTCTGGTTTTAAGCCGCTGATAAACGTACTTTCGCCGCCATCCCACTTCACCCGAATCATTTCGCCGGGAATGCCCACACTGCCAAAATCTTGAACAAACACTTCAATAATGCCCGAAAGCTCACTATCGCAAAATGTGCTAACGATGCTGCCAGTATAAGCGCGACGCGGTTGCGTGGTTGGCACAATGACCACCCCTTCCGGCGTGAGCGTGGCAATGATTACTGGTGTCGGTGTTTTCGTTGGGGGTGGTGGCAGGGTGGGAGTATTTGTCGGCACCATCACGGTGACTTCCAGCGGCACTGCCTGCACATCAGGAATTAACGTATCCGCACAACCAGAGCGTCCCTGCAATTGATAAAAGGTTTTCATCGCCTGCACAGCCCGTAAACCGCTGCTGCTATCCACGTAGCCCGTGCGTGCCAAATCACAGGTCATCTCTGCCATCGCCTGAATCGGGTCAGGGGCATCGGGGACAAGTTCCAGCAAATGGGTAATCGCCAAATTCAAATCGCTCTCAAAACCAAAATTGAGCGCAATCGCCACAGCATAAAGTTGTTTATCGGCATAACGAAGTTGATGGGGCTGCGTTTCGGTCTCTTCCAGCGGCGCGATATTCCACGCATAAAACACGCCGCCGCCAATACCTAGTAGCATCCCAATGAATAAACCCCACCACGACAGGTAACGGCGGGGACGTTGATAACGACTCTGACGCGAAAATTCAAGTTGCTCAGGCAGATTGGGTGGCGGTGCCGGGGGCAAGGAACGAGTCATGAGTTTGCCTCCACCGGGCGGCTGTACTGGCGAAAGTTTTGCATCGGCGGGGTCAAGCGTCCCAAGCCTTCAGCCAGCGCCACCAGATAGCGAATATCGTTCAAATTGGCAGAATTGCTAATGTACCGTTCTGTCACCTGCTGCACATATTCGGGGATATTCTCAACACCCAGCAAGCGTAACCGGTCAATCGCACCATTCAAATCGCCATCGGCAATATAACCACCAGCAATCATAATGGTATAGCGATCTTGATGGGGCTGTGCCAATGCCGAAATGGGGCTATCGGTATATTCAACAGGCGCGACTTGCCAACCAATGAACAACCCCGCCAAAACACCTGCTATCACACCTATCACAATCGAGAAGAAAAAACGCAGCATAACACCAACAATCAACGCCGTCAAAATGGATGAACAGAGTCAACTGTAATCGAAGACCGAAAATTGGGCAATCCCAGCCAAAGAATGAGAGTGGTAAAAATCAAGCCATCAGGCTTCGGTTTCCGTTGGTTTATCATCCGGGGCAGCCAGTTTTGCCATGTGTTCCCGGATGAGCAATTGGTCGGGTTCGCTATAAAGCTCAAAGCGGGCAGGTTCAGTGCGCGTGTCGGTATAGATAGTGGTATAGGTGCGTAAGCTGTTGAAGGTGGTGTCGTAAGCTATCCCCACATCTAAAAAGACAGCTTCGCGCCCCAACAATGGCACGATAATGCGCGGCAAGCGACTCATCACACCAAACCCATACATTGCCAATTGTCCTTCTTCTATAGTGGGATGGGGATTATTGACCAAAACCAGATAAGGATATGCCTCTTTATCGCGGTTCAGATAGGATGGGAGGCGCTCATCAATAGGCTGTTGCGCGTGCAAATAATCAATTTCAACGAGATTAATGCCACTTTGTAATGTTTCCAAGCGTTTGCGTTGATATTTACGATAATGGCTGCCGGGCGGTTTATTGGCGGGTGACAATAACTCAATGCGCGTCACGGGTTGATTCGTCGCGGTGCGGTAAATCATCAGCGCGGTTAAATCTGTCTCGTTGACTGAACTGAAAATACGGACAGGTGTATCCGCCGCAATATCCGTCTGAATTACCACATCACCCCCGGCGGTGTTGCGTTGGCGAAAAATCATGATGTCGGGTTCGGTGCGACTGGGCGGCGTACCATTGGTGTCCGGTGTATCTGGCGTTTGTAACGATAATTGGAGCGATTCTTCTTGAGCAATATAATAAGCTGGAGGTAATGCCTTTTCCAGTTCATCACCAATATGGGTAATGTGTCGTCCATGGAAGCCTTTCCAGCCTTTGACATGCTGCAAATAGCTGTTCAGATGGGGATTGATGCCGGGATATTGGTTTTTGGACATCTAAGACACTCCTATCCTGTCTCTTTTTAATTATAGCCTAGATTTGACGAGGGAAAACGCCATGACATCTACCCGACAACTGGCACTCATCACCGGGGCAACGCGCACCATTGGCATTGGCGCAGCCGCCGCCCGCGAACTGGCACGCGCTGGTTTTGATATTTTTTTCACGACGTATACGCCTTATGATGCTGCCATGCCCTGGGGCATACAAGCCAGCGAACCCGACCAATTACGCGCCGAATTGCAGGCAATGGGTGTTCACGCCGCTTACTTGGAGATTGATTTGTCGCAGCCCGAAGCCGCAATCAGCTTATTTGACCATGTGGCAGCGACATTGGGCAGCGTGGATGTGCTGGTGAATAATGCCGCGTATTCGGTGAATGGTGGCATTGCGGATTTAACTGCCGACATGATTGACCGCCATTATGCCGTGAACATGCGCGGAATGATGCTGCTGTGCCGTGAATTTGTGCGCCGCTGGCAAAAAACCAGTGGTGGCAGAATTATCAATCTCACGTCTGGGCAAGGACTCGCGCCCATGCCGGATGAATTGGCGTATGCTGCTACCAAAGGCGCGGTGGAAGCCTTCACCCTCAGTTTGAGCGCCGCCGTCATGCAGCAGGGTATCACCGTGAATGCCCTTGACCCCGGTGCTACCGATACCGGTTGGATTCCGCCGTCTTTACATGCCCAATTGACCGCACAATCTCCCGCCGGGCGTGTAGGGCAACCGGAAGATGCCGCCCGCTTGATTCGTTTTTTGGCATCGGATGACGCCGCATGGATAACGGGACAAATCATCCATTCCCGCGGTGGGATGTAACCTAAAATAAAGACTACTCAGCCCTCATCCCCCGCCCCCTTCTCCTTTGGGAGAAGGGGAGATAAGAACCAACGGGGTGGTTAAAGTCCCTCTCCTACGGGAGAGGGATGAAGCCCCGTCGCAAGGTGGGCTAGGGTGAGGGCTAAAGGCAACCTGAGTAGTTACCCTAAAACGAAGATTACGTTTTTGCCGCCCGTTGACGATTCAATGCCAATAAGCGCCGCAGCAATTCTTCATCACCTGGCAGTGTTCGCAAGCGGTCTGCTAAATCTTGCCAACCATACGCTGTCAGCACCGCTAAATCGAGCGTATTGTGCAAATATGCCAAGCGCGGTGCAAATTCACGGGCTGCGGCGGTGAGTCTTTCGCCATTGGTTTGCCCGGTACGATGGGCGACCAGCGCATTATAGAGATTTGTCAGCGTGCGTTCCCGGAGTGTTTTGCCATCGGCTTCTGCGCCCAATGCCAACAAATCCGGCGGATTCAGCCACAACTCGCGTTCTTCATGCAACTGCTTGGCAGCAGCGGCAATCGTTTGATAGGCATCGCTATCGCGTTTTTCCGTGCCGGGTGGGGCGGAGAATGGGAATGTTTCAAGGGTCGCAGTTGGCGAATAACGCGGTCGATCTTCTAGTGAAGTGCCGAGGCGTAATGTCCAACACTCATGCACATAACTATGCAGCAGCCCGAAAAAATAATCCTCATCCACAGCAATGACCACCAACAAATTGGATGCCAGCGCGTTTTTATCTAGCCATGTAAAAATGCGATGTTTAGCAGTCATGGGCGTGACCAAATAGCGTTTTAGTCCGGTAAGGGCTTCGCGCATACCGGGACGTGCTTCTGCATGACGCCACCAATTATCACGATGATTTTTGCGATTAACGGTTATGCGGGCAGGCTTAACATTTTCAACAACTTGCGAAAAAATTTCTGCATAATTTGCGGCTTCAGTCTCACTCATATGGGGTCCAAAATCAATAATCCAGCGGTGTGACCAGCGTCCAGTAATATCGGCGGCGTTATAATACGGGCGCAGGACATCGGCATTTTTACGATCTTTCTGGATGAGTGCCTGTGCTTCGGTTTCGGGCAAATCAAACGCCCCGCCGGGCTGCACCCCAATAAAACTGATATGCGGATTTTCGCGCAAGACTCGCGCCTGCGTTAAATCTACGGATGGCGTCAAATCAGGATTGATATTTTCTGTGGCGATGTCATCCAGATAACGGTTGGTTTGGCTGCCATCATCAAAACCGACAATCGAAATCCGCACCGCTGCCCCCGCCAACACCCACGCACGGTCTGACCATGCCATAAAAATATCGCCCGTTTGTTTGATGCGCTCCAGCACCGTGCGATTCGCACCGCCACGAATAGAATTGGTCGCCAAAAAACCAGTCCGCCCAACCTGCTGATGTTCAAGTTGTGTGCGGGCTTTTTCAAACCAGTAACACACCAAATCACTTTGTCCGGGGATGCGTTGCCCATACAGGTCGCGCAAATCATCAATATACGTCTCGTCAAATTCGCCGCGCATCTTCTTATCGCCCAAAAACGGCGGATTGCCCACGATGACATCCACTTTTTGCCAGTCCGGTTCATACGGTTTGCCATGTTCGTCGTAACGCAAAATGGCATCGGCATACAGAATATGATCGGGTTCATCCGGCGTGTATTTGTCTTGGCAGATGGGATAGGGCAAGGCACGCGGATGGGGTGTTTTTTGGGGTAATTTGGGATGCAAAATGCCTTCATCTTCATAACGCCATTGCAAATAACCAATCCACACGACAACACGGGCAAGATTAGCGGCAAATTCATCTTTTTCGATGCCGTATAACTGGCGCGGCGTGACCACATCCCGGAAAGGCAACCCCATTGGCTCAAAAAATTTACGAACCCGCCCCTCTAAATCTTTCAATGTTCGTAAACTCATATACAGAAAATTGCCACTGCCACACGCCGGGTCAAGCACGGTGGTTTTTTCCAGCATGGTCATCATCGTATCATGCAAAGTCTGCAATCGCTGGCGGGCGGCTTCATGGGTTTTGGGCGCGGTTTCTGTCAGATAAGTTTGCAGCAGGGGTTCAGCCTCGGCGCGGATAGCATCCCATTGGCGATATAGGGGTTGCATCAAGACCGGTTCAATGACCAGTCGGATGTCGGTTTCGCTGGTATAATGCGCCCCAAGCTGCGCCCGCTTGCTTTTATCCAACGCGCCTTCAAACAGCGTGCCGAAAATAGTGGGATTCACAAAGCGCCAATCGGCTTCGCTGACTTTCTCCAACAAATCAATCCCACCCGGCAGCAACGTCAAATCCAAAACTTCGTAAGCATCACCCGCACCAGATTGTGATTCCGAGAATAAGCCCCCATTAAAATAAGGCACAGGTTGCAAAATATAGGATGAACGGACGCCATCCATCGCTTCAAAAAGGTGTTTTAGCTCACCAGAAAAATCAGTCGGTGACTTGCGAGCGCCATCTATCAGAAAACGAAAAACAGGTTGTGTCACTAGGCGCGGCATTAATTCAATATCTTCGGCAAACAGCGCAAACACCAATTTTGTTAAAAAACGGGCAATTTGCATGGGTGTCCAAAGCGTGGCATTGGTCGCTACATCTTTGTAATCCCGCATGAGGTCAGCAAGTTCAGCAAACCGCTGTGCCAATTGCAGCGTGATTTTTTCGCGCTGTTCTAGTTCGGTCTGGCGTAGTTCTAGAAAACGCTCTGGGCTTTCTAGCAACCAAGTGATAAAACGGCGGGTATTGGCGTGCAGCAAATCCTCATTTTTGAAGACAAAAGGCAACCCACTCGTATTCACCCACTGCGGATAAATGCGATATTCCAGAAAATCGCAGACCACCAGCAGCGGCGGGTTGCCCAAATCACCGCGATACGCCAAGAGTTGGGCATAGGCAGCATCCAAATCTTTGTGTTTGCCTTTGTATTCCCACGCAAAATGCCCGCGATACCAGACATCGGCACGCCCTTTGCCCCCCGTAGCTTTGGTAACTTGTTCTTCAAACGTAAAAAATTCGCCCGCTGGGTCTAACTGCGCGGGCGTCTTATGCCCCACCAATTCACACAATTCATTAAAATGACTTTGGGCGGCTTGTTGTTCGCGCAAGCTGCTCGTTGCCCAACGGTCTACAAATTCACGCGGCGTAATCATACGGCTTTCATCTGTTCATTGGATGATAGAAATTTTATTCTAATTCAAACGGGCATTTTGTGCCAGTTGGCATGTTTTTAAAGCGATGTTTCGCCGCGTTTGCGTTTTTTCAGCGTTTCTGGCACGCCCAAGCCAAAAATCAGTGCTGCTGTAAATCCTGCCGCCGCAACTGCCACCGCCGCTGCTGGCAAAATCAACAAATCGGCGATGCTGCCGACCAACACGGGACCGCCACTAAAGCCAATATCGCCAATAAAACGCCACACGCCCAAAAATTCGCCACGCGCTTCGGGCGGCGCTAAGTCCGAGCCAACGGTCATCATCGTGCCAGAGCCAAGCCCATTGCTAAAGCCCAGAAACACATTCACCGCCGCTAATCCTGCTAGGCTGGTCGTTAAAGGCAACAGCAGCATCCCCACCGCTTGCAACCCAAAGCATGGCACAATTGCCCATTTGCGCCCAACTCTATCCATAATCATGCCCGCTGGATAGACCATCAGCACATCCATCGCTGTACCTAAGCTGATAATCGCGCCAATCGTCGCCACATCCAAGCCCAAAATATCCGCTGCGTATAGGGGCAACAGTGTCGTGCGTCCGGCGCGAATCATTTGCGCGAACAATTGCCCGGCACCCGCCACCAGAAAAATTTGCTTCGATTGTCGCAGCATGTGCCACAACGATGGATGTTCTGGCAAGTCGGCATTCTCGTCTTTGTGCGCCGTTTTGGGCATAAAAAGCAGCACACCGATGAGCGAAAGCAACATCATCAGCGCAAATAACACAAACACCGCCCGCAACCCCAATGCCAAACCGACGGCGCCACCTAGCGCGGGTCCCAAAAAACTCCCCACCCGAAAGCCTCCACCAAACAAGGCAATGGCTCGCCCGCGCTCGATAGTAGGAATTTGTTGTGCCAGATAGGTATGCTGTGCTACGCCATATAACGCCCGGAAAAAGCCGCTGCAAAAGCGCAATAGCAGCACGGGCAGGATGCTATCGGCAAAAAAGAGCAGCCCGGTTGCCAGCAAGACGCCCATACTGCCCACCAGAATGACGGTTTTCGTGGGGAAGCGCCGCAACAGCAAGCCGGCTGGCACATCGCCCATCATCGTACCAAACGGGTCGAGTGCCAGCACCACGCCAATCAACCAATAGGGCGCGTTCAATTCAGCGGCAAACAACGGTAACACCGGAATCAATAACCCGCCACACGTCGAAAAAATAATCTGCGGCACATAAAACGAAATCACAAATTGGCGCGTTAAAAATTGCGGCACAATCAAAATATCCTCTCAAAATCAGCCTAATTCCATTGTAATCTTCTTTATGATGCGTACCGAGAGACACTTTGCTACAATTGGACTTATGATTCTTTCTGTTGTTATCGTCAACTATAACACCCGTGATTTGCTGCGGGCGTGTTTGGCATCCTTGCAAAAAGCCACGCTGCCCCCCGAAATCATCGTCGTAGATAATGCGTCGTCGGATGGCAGTGCTGAGATGGTACGCGCTGAATTTCCTGCTGTGCGGTTGCTGGCACAGACAAAAAATATGTGGTTTTGCGGCGGCAACAATTTGGGTATTCAGGCGGCGCAGGGTGAATTTGTGCTGCTGCTGAATCCTGATACGGTGGTTGCGCCTGATGCCCTGCAAACAATGACCACTTTTTTAGCGGCGCATCCCGACTATGCTGGCGTGACTGCCCGCCTCATTTATCCTGATGGCACTGTGCAAAAAACCTGTTCGCGCATCCCCACCTTTGCTTATTTGCTGCTGAATCATACGCCGTTGGGGATGGTATTTTCCGGGTGGAAAAGACGACTGAACGCCCATCAATGGTATGCAGATTGGCAGCGTGATAGCGATTTTGACGTGGAAGTGGTGCCGGGGTCGTGTACGCTCATGCGGCGCGGGGAGATTGGGCTGAATGCGGCGCTGTGGTTGTATTTCCCGGAAGATGATTTAGCGCGGCGAGTGCGGCGTCCGTTCCGGTTTTTGGCAGATGCCCACATTGAACATTATGAAAAAGCTGCCACGCGCAATTGGCGTGCCACCCAAGTTTATTTCCGCGATATGTTGATTTATGTGCGTCAACATCACGGCATCATAGCGATGCTAATCTTGTGGGCATTGTCGCGCCCGGTGTATTGGGGCATGTGGGCGAAGCAGAGAATGATGGGGAAACCGCAAAAACAATAGATACGCACGTATTTATTCTGGTGGTTGCCAACCCGCTTTGCATTTGTCCGGTATTATTCACTTGTTTTGGTGAAAAAGCGGCTCACATCTTGTTCTCTTTTTTGCAATTCCGCCAACGACTGCGAATAGATCCATGTATAACGATGAACGACAAAAGACAAAAACTCGACTTCATCACTCTCGATTTCGGTTAATTGTACCGATTGTTTTTTCTTCATTAATTCGTTCAATCGTGATTTTCGGGACGCAAATTGTGCTTGATTAACAAACTCCCACAATTTATCTGTCTCAAGCAAATCAAATTGCAAATCTTGTGAAGCATATAAGATTTCAAGAATGGCTTCTTCTACGGTGCAATTGCAGGCTTGGGCAGATTTCAAATAGAATTCATGTTCTTTTTCTGACAAATGAATGGTGATGGGTTGCGTTGCCATACGCGACTACTCCAAGCTGATTTTATTGATGATTATAGCACACGGAAATGCTCATCCCATGTTGCACCTTGCTCGGTTAGGAGTGCCGCAATCGTAGCGGGCGTGACATGCTCCCCAATGGCGACGTTATCTTGGCAGGCACACGCGGCGGCAGCACTGGCATAACGCAGTGCCTCGCGTAAGGGTTGCTGTGCGAGCAGATTGCCCACCAGTGCCGCGACCAATGTATCGCCTGCGCCGACTGGATTTTTGACGGGTATCTGAAACGCTGGAGCATGAACGACATGCTGCGGGGTGTACCAGAGACAGCCATTTTCACCCATTGTCAAGCAAATATTAGGGATGCGCGTCATCGTGTGGAGGTCTGCCAAACCTGTTTTTAGCTGGGTTACATCGTGGCTATCCGGCGGCGTGTACGGCTGAATCAGCGTTGCCCACTCATGCCAATTCAGCACCCAATAATCCACTTGGCTCAAATCCAGTTGCGGCAGTTTTCCAGCCAGATGGTCAGCCGGGGCGGTGTTTAAGAGGGTCAGCGCGTGGGGATTGGCAGCTTTTAGGCGGGCAAATGCTTCTAACGCAACTTCGATATTGATTTCACAAGTGGCAATCAGCGCATCTACGGTGTGCCATGCCACCCGGTCTAAATTCGCAAAATTCAACGCACGTCCGGTCACTTCATATGCCATCGTTATTTGTTCCAACCCGGCTTGCCCCGGTGCGGTCACAATGCCTACCACCGGCGCTGCCATGCCCGGATAAGCACATAAATAGCGCGTGCCTAACCCTTCATCAGCCAGCACGCGGCGCAAATGCTGCGAGAAAAAATCATCTTCACCGCCCAACGCCGCCAAAACATTCACTTCGGTAGCGGGGAATAAACGCCGCGTGACCAACGCCAAATTAAACGCCTTGCCACCCGGATGCGCGGCAAACGTTTGTGCCAGCATGACGGGTTGCAGCGGTTGTAAACGCTCCAAATGAAACAACAAATCAACCGATACGCCGCCCATCGTCAGAATATGCATGGAAAACCATTCTTTTTAGTGGTTAAATGGTGCTTTCATTCTAACAACATCCAGTCTACACACCCACTGAAAATGCCCATATGAACCCTCCCGAAACACCCAATAACCGTTATGACTCGACACGCCAAGCATGGGAAACGATTTGGAACGATGCTTCGATTGAAGCCGAATTAGCGACAATGCATTATCCCCGCGCCCAAACGATTCTGAACACCTATTTGCCATATCTGCCGAAACATGAGATGCTGTTGGAAGCAGGCAGTGGCTTAAGTGCCGTCGTGATGACCTTGCGGCGCATGGGGTATCGTATTATTGGGCTGGATTATGCCGAAAATGCGCTGCATCTGTCGCGCCACTATGACCCGGCGCTGCTGCTCGTCGCGGGCGATGTTCATGCGCTGCCGTGTGCCGATAATAGCATTGGCGCGTATCTGTCGTTTGGCGTGCTAGAACATTTTGAACATGGGATGCAGCCTGCTCTAAAAGAAGCCTATCGCATCTTAAAGCCGGGTGGGATTCTTGTATTGACAATTCCTTATCCCAACCTCATCTGGCGGTTGGCGCAGTGGCGGCGCAAACAAGCGGGCAAAATCCTCATTGATGATGATTTTTACGAAAGCACCTATACGCGCCAAGCCATGCTCGACAATGTAAAAAATGCTGGTTTTGAAGTCATCACCATTCAACCCACCGGGCATTCGTATACCTTGTGGGGCATTGGCAAGCTGTTCCGTGCTGAAGGGTACTATCGTACCAATGCCATCGCTGAGGCACTGGGTCATCTTTTACGATGGGTACTGCCTTGGCAGTTTAATTTTACAACCTTGGTGATTGGTAAAAAATCAGGTTAAAAAGCGTGTGAAATCGCTTATTTTCTCATACATTTCACACTAAATTTAACGTTTTTTTATCGCTTTCAGACATTGGTTATGTTATTGTAACGTGTAGAAATATAACATGCAGGGGCAACCCATGAGCAACCGAAACCACTGGGAACGTTTCATAAGACCGGGCATCTTTATGATGAATCGGCTCAAATATCCGGGTAAATTTGGCTTAGTCGGATTAGTGCTGATTTTCCCCTTATTGATTGTCCTGAACCAGTTTTTGACAGGCATCAATAACGACATTGAATTTTCTTCCAAAGAACAAGTGGGCTTGGAGTATAACGCGGGTATCTTGCGTTTTCTGCAATTGGTACAGCAGCACGGCACCTTCTCCGCTGCCTATCTCAGTGGTGATGACACCCTCTTAGATGCCATCATGGCGACCCAAGGGCAAATACAAGCACAAATTGAAACGCAAAATAAAGTAGATGCCAATATCGGCGATTATTTGGATGTGCGTGCTGATTGGCGTACTCTGCGCGATAGTTGGATTTCGTTGCAAAATCGCACGTTTGGATTGTCCATCGCCGAAAATTTTGAAGCGCATAATACGCTCATAGACAATATTTTGCGGGTGATTACGGTCGTCGGCAACAATTCCAACCTTATCCTTGACCCCGATATTGATACGTATTATTTGATGGATGTGCTGATTAATAAGCAGCCTCTCGCCGCCAAATACAGCCACCAAATCCAAATGTATAGCGCGGCTATGATGGCGCGTGGCACGATTAACGTGGAAGACCGCACGCGCCTGACGATTTTGGCGGGTATCCTACGGAATGCCTTAACGCAGTTAGACGCCAGCTTTGGTTATACCTTTGGTTTTACGCCCGCCGTGCAAAGCCGCATTCAACCCGCAATTGAAGCCAACCGCGCCGCCACTGAAACCCTGCTGCGCCTTGTAAATGACCAGTTATTACGTGTGCGTATCAATACCAATGGCGATGGCGCGGATGTGGGCATGGTGGAGGCGAAATTGGCGGACTTTTTGCCCGCGACAGAACCCGCCCTACAAGCCATATTTGACTTATACAATACGACTTCGCCTGTGGAAAATGATTTAATCCAAGTGCGCGTCAATGGCTATGTGATGGTTCGTAACCTCACGATTCTGGTGACGTTGGTGGCGCTGGCAGTTGCCGTCTATTTGTTCACCACGTTTTATCTTGCCGTTAAACGCACGATTGCCAAATTGGAAGAAACATCGGCGCGTATGGTTGCCGGACAAACCGAAGAAACGCTCGTGCTAGAAAATCATGATGAATTGGCACAGGTGGCACTGTCTTTCAACAATATCGCCACCGAATTGATTCAGACTCGTGACCGCGCCTTAGAAGGCAGCCGCGCTAAAAGCACGTTTCTCGCCAACATGAGCCATGAACTTCGCACGCCGTTGAACGCTATTATCGGTTACAGCGAATTGATTGAGGAAGAAGCCGAAGACGATGGCAACGCGCATTACGTCCCGGATTTGCAAAAGATTCAGGCTGCTGCCAAACACTTGCTCTCGTTGATTAACGATATTCTGGACTTCTCTAAGATTGAAGCGGGCAAGATGGAACTCTATCTGGAGACGATAGACTTGGCAAAGATGATGGAAGAAATTAAAGCCACCATCCAACCGATGATTGATAAAAATAATAATGCGCTTGTTATCCATAAGCCTGACCAACCCGGTACGATGTATGCCGATTTAACGCGCATCCGGCAGATTATGTTTAACCTCCTGAGCAATGCCAGCAAATTCACCCATGATGGCACGATTACGCTGACGCTGGAACGGCGGCAAACGGTGCATGGGGAGCGTGTGCGCCTGATTGTGCAAGATACGGGCATCGGCATGACCAACGAACAAATGAATAAATTGTTCCAAGAATTTTCACAGGCAGATGCTTCGACGACGCGCAAATTTGGAGGTACCGGGTTAGGGTTGGCAATCAGCCGCCGTTTTTGCCAGATGATGGGCGGCGATATTACCGTGACCAGCGAATTAAATTTGGGATCAATTTTCACGGTAGATATTCCCGCCACTGTCAGCACCATCCAAGAGCTAGAAACACGCCCAGAATTGCCACCCATTGCCTCTGGCAGTGGGCGCTATGGCACGGTGATGGTCATTGATGATGATGCTACTGTGCGCGAAATACTGCAACGCTATTTGGAAAAAGCCAGTTTCCGGGTGGTGCCAGTCAGCAGTGGCAAAGAGGCATTGGCAAAAGCCAAAGACCTTCAGCCTGATGTCATTACGCTGGATGTGATGATGCCGGGTATGGATGGCTGGGCTGTTTTAACGGCGCTCAAAGCCGATGCGGCAACTGCCCATATTCCAGTGGTGATGTTGACGATGCACCAAGACAAAGATATGGGCTATGCCTTGGGGGCAACCGATTATCTGACCAAACCCATTGAGCGCGAAAAACTTGTCGCGGTGCTGAAAAAGTTTGAACGTCCCGATGGGGGAAAGCCCGGCAAAATCTTGGTGGTGGAAGATGACGAACATACCCGCACCGTGATATGCCGAATGCTGCTTAAAGAAGGTTGGCACGTTAATTATGCCGAAAATGGCAAACAAGGCTTGGAGAGTTTTATCAAGTATCAGCAAGATATTATTTTGCTGGATTTGATGATGCCGGTGATGGATGGCTTCCAGTTTTTGGCAGAACTTCGCAAGTTAGAAAATGGGCAGCAGCCGGCAGTGTTGGTGGTAACGGCGATGGATTTGAGCCAGCGGGAACGCGAACAATTGAATGGGCAAGTGTGGCAAATTTTGCAAAAAGGCGCCTACAGCCGCGACCAACTGCTGGGCGAAGTGAGCCAGATGTTAAAAAATCTCATCCAGCGCGAGAGCATATAACAACGTCGCGTGCAGCCTGTAGTCTTATTGAAGCTCTCCAGCATACAGGGTCAGCAATAACTCATCAGGAATAACCGCCCGTAACCGCTGTTCTAGCTCACTGAGCATGACAGCGGTTGCCCCCCACACTTTATGCCCCTGCACCGCATAATACGGCACAGACACGTTATACCCCTGCATTTGCCAATACTCATGCTGTTTGGTGGCGGGATGCAGCAAATCCAGCAACGAAAAGGACAAGACTTCTGCCACTTCATCCGGCGATGGGTGAAATTCTGGGATGAAAGGCACTGTTGCCACCACCGGCTGTACCTGAAAATGCGAGGGCGGAATATAACATTGGGCGAGCATCCCAATGATGGTTAGCTGCGACGTATCACAAAAGCCCAATTCTTCGCACGTTTCGCGCAGGGCGGTTGCGGCAAGCGAGTCATCATCCTCATCGCGCCGTCCCCCCGGAAAACTGACTTGCCCGCTGTGCTTGGTCAATTTTTCTGTGCGGCGTGTTAGCACTAAACGCAACTCATCGGGCGCATGGGGATAAACCAGCACCAATACGGCGGCTTCACGCGGGGGCGTATCATAACTCAGATTGCGCCGCATATCGCCGCGTGGGTTGGGCGACATCTTTAATTGGGCAGTGGGTGCATCAAAATCGGTCAGGGTTAAGGCTGCCCGCAAATGGTCAAAGGTAATCAAATCATAGCCTCAGTGAGTCACTAGAAATCATTTCAAAATTCGATGGTTGTATCGCCAGAATATTTCTGAAACAAATTCTATTTTAATTGCCCTGCCACACATGCAGATAATGGTCACGGCGATGATACAATTTACCTTCGGTAATGGCGGGTTCGCCCAGATATTTGGGGATAAGCCGCAAGCGCAAAGCCCCCGTTTCCGGGCGATTGGCAGCGTTCCATTCATCCAATTTTTGCTGCAATGCCAAAAAGGCTTCTGACCCGGCGAAGCAGTGGGTGGTGCCTTTTTCATGATAAGAGGTGAAGGCGGCGCTGCCGGGCGTAAAGAGGGCAATGCCACGCCCATCCATGCCATAGGCTTTTTGCCCATCGGGGATAGCAAACAACGCAAAAATAAACCCGATTGGCTCATGCAGCATCAGGTACAACTGGAAGCCATTCCAATAATCATGCGGGTCTAAAGGCGATTCTAAGTGGCACGGCGAATGATCGTCGGATAGTAATAAATGCAGCGCGGCTGTGTCCAAGCGCCCCAAATCATCACCCAAGATATACAGCGCCGTGCTGCCCACGCGCCGCCGCATCTCGGGTCCAGCAAAATCGCCGCGCATATACACGAAGGCACACGGGCGGTTATCATCGCTGTAAAAAGTACCATCGGCTTGGCGGGAAAAAACGGCGCTCACTTGCACGCCGTCTAACCAAATTGGCACAATCACTTTGCCATCGTGTTTCAGTTGCGTCAACCATGCGGGCGGCACATCCCAAACCCCGGCGGTCGCAATGATGCGGTCATAGGCGGCACGCGGCGCGTAGCCTTGCGCCCCATCCCCCTGCACCACGCGCACGCTGCTCATGTGTGTCGCCAACAGATGATTCACGGCTTGTTTCGCTAAGTCGGCATCCAGTTCAATCGTCGTCACCGAACCCGTATCGCCGACCATATGCTGCATGAGTGCGGCGTTAAAGCCCGTTGCCGTGCCAATTTCTAGCACATTTAAGCCCGGCGCTAACTGCGCTTGTTCCAGCATGATTGCCATCATCGTCGGTTGGCTGGAGGAACTGACCAACTGCCCGTTGTTATCGTACTTCAACGGGATGGCTTCATCGGTATAGACTTTATCCAGCGGCATATCGGGCAAAAAATGATGGCGGGGCAGCGCCTGAAACGCTGCTTCCACGCCCGGCGCAGACAATACGCCCTTACGCCGGAGCGCGTCTAACAGCGATTTAATCAGCAAATCCGGGACAATCTTATCCATACCATGCCCGGCGCTTGCGGAGCGAAACACCCGCATTGGGACCGCTGCGGCTGGCTGTCCGCACGCGCCCACGCGCATCAATATGAACTTGCCCGGCTTTTTGCAGGCGAGCAAATTCTTCCGGGGTAATGACCGGTGCTGGTTCACCGCCAAGCCGTTCTAGGCGGTCGCCCATATTTTCTTCATCTACCATATAGGACTCAGGCATATCCGGTTCGTTGCTGTTGTTGACCGGGATATTGCTCTTGGGATTGTTTTCTTCAGCCATAATCCGAGTCTGGCGGATTGCCCGCCATTTCCTTTCGTGACTTTACAGGACAACTTTGAATCTTATTATAACCAACTTTGCGTGCCAAACTGTTAAAAGAGTATATGTATCGCGCTAGAACCACCTAAAAGTAGGGGAAGCGTCATCCTTAGAAGTCTTGTAGGGGCGAGGCATGCCTCGCCCCTACTGGAAAACACCCCTTTTCAAAGGGTCTCTTATTCTTATAGTTCATCTTCAAAGACAATATCGCCGCCCAAATCATCCAGCGAAATGGCATCATGTTTTTCACTACTCAGTTGGAACTTGCTGCCACATACCAAACAATCGGGGTCACGCGGCACATCTACCCAAATACCCGTATGCGGGTCGCTGGTTTCGCCATCCAAAATTTCCATCGCATTGTTGGCGATGATAATCGTATTGGCAGGCATGTCTTCGCTGACTTCTGTGCCGCGCAGCAGTTCATTCAGCACCATATCGGTTTGGATGCTAGCGACTTTGGTGACATGCACCCATAAACCGGGTTCAGCTTCTAATGTGCCTTCTTCGCCAATCATGCCATAATCCAATTCGCCTTGTTCGCCGGGGCGGGGCTGCACCACGCCTGCCCGTAATTCCTGCGACCAGCAGGCATAACAGGGTCCATCATAGGGGCGAATCATGACGACATCGCCGCCTTCGCCGCGTTCATAGACCCCGGCATAAATGGCAGTTAAACGACGCTTGAGCGCAGCTTCGTTGATGATGAATTTGGCATTTTCGCCATCCACGCCCACCACCAGAATATCCAAATTATCCAAGACATCAGCATGGTCTTCGATGCGCCCTTCGCGCACTTCGATTTGCGCTTGGGGATTGCGATGTTTGATGAGGTCAGCGACAGCAGCGGCTTTGTTCTGCCCCACATAGCGCATATCGGCAACATGCCGGACGACATTGCCGGCTTCCAGCACATCATTATCCACCAGCACAAAATGCCCAATGCCACTCATCGCCAAACTAAGCGCCACGAAGCCGCCACCAGAACCAAGCCCGACGACGCCGACGCGCTTTTCTGCTAGGCGTTTTAAATTTTCACTACCCAGAAGTTGTTCAACACGCTGCCAAGTGGTCATCAATCGTCATCCTCCTCAGTGTGGGTGGTAGGCGTTGGTTGGGGTGCAGCATTTTCCGTCGCTGGAACAGCCGCCGTTTTGCCATCGGTTTTAACGCCTTTTTTGCCCTCACTGCCTTCCACATCCACCGGAATACTCACGGATTTTGCTGATTTCACAGAAGATTGTACTGTTTTATTTTGTTGTGGACGAGTTCCCTGCTTTTCTTCAATAGCAGCAATAAAATCCACCACACGCATATTGGATGACCATTTGAAACCATCGACTGGTTCAATTGGTTGGCTATTTGCCAACAATTTTTCAAATATGTCATAAATATACATATCCGAAGTAATACCTTTTAGCGGTGCTACTCTTGCATAAGGAGCCGATTTCGGATAATCCCAATTGGTGACGACAAGTATGAAATTGGGCGCACCTGCCCGTGCCACAATAAAACAGATTTCTAACGGCAAACTGCCATCTACTTCCCATAACAATACCGTTGAACCCACCATGATTAATCCGTCTTTTTCCAGACTGGCGAGTTCTTCATCCATTAAGTCTACATCTAATACATGCCAAGGATATGGTGTTAGAACAGGTATTTGATCACTAGGTATAATTCGCGGCGTAATGGGTTGAAATATTCGCACGTCACGGTGAATATACCACCAATCCATCCGAAGACTCGTACCATCTTCCATTGGAATAGAGAAGTAGTTAACCTGTGAGACTTCATCCTCCAATGTTACTGAATCGTGTCCCAATGTTACGATTGGCACGAGCAGAAAATCAAATCCTTGCTCCTCATCATCCAAAATTCGTAATGCGGTCATCAAATCACCACCACTGGGTTGAATCATGTAACCGGGTTGTTTATGCCAATCTCCCAAATGTTTTAACGGCACTTTCCAAATTTCTTTGATAGGCTTGCCGTTCATATCCTTACCGATTTCGAGATAGGCATCCCAATTATCCATTAGCCAATTAAAAATGTCTCCTTGGATATTATCACCCTGTTCAAACATGTGGGAACGACGAATTACTGATTCGTCAGGTGCGATAGTATCCAAAATTGTAATTGTAGGCATAGCTTCTGGTATGTCTTCGGGTTCTAATACCAGTCCAACCATTGATTCGCCAGTTTCATCGGCGATAAAATGGCGGGCAGCCTCCATTACACGATTCACTACCCGCTGCGAAATAATGAGATTAGGGACAATCCCGCGTGAAATCATTGCCATGCCTCGCAATCGGCGGCGAATAATATCCAGTTCGGCTTGCAGTAATTGCAGAAATTCATCCATCCACTACCTCCGGCGGCGGCGTGGCAGCGGGGTATCAGGACGGATGCGCTCCTCCACGCCGGGCCATTCGCCAGTTGCCCGCCAAGTATAATACGCATAGAGCCACTGTACCGCCCACCCTGCCACCGTTACCGCAGTTGATTTGCTGGGATTCCAGCCATACTGCTCCCCGTCTTTGGGGTTAAATAAGCACAATTGCCCATCTTCGTACTGGTGTTTCTCGCTGTAGATGCGCGGCTTAAGGCAGTAAGCCTCTGCCGGGCGATTGGGATACTCTTTGGGATACACAATCTTGAGCGTATGCTCCGGCGAATCGAGAATGGACATATTAATCTCGACTGTGCCTTGCCAATATAGCAACCCGCCAAACGGCGGCACAATCAACTTGAATGTGTTGCCGAAAGTGGTTTTCATTGCCTCCACTTCCCAGACAAGCCGGGGCGAGACTTCTTTACGGGTACCCCACCAGTTTGACATACGTTCTATGCTCTCCGCAAATGACTGATAACTTACCTGATTCTAACTGTATTCGCAAAATGGTGTTCTGTCCAGCAAAACCCCTCAATTTTGGGGTTTCGTGTCATCTGCGGACAGTCACCTTCTACGCCAAGCGCGTGTATAAAGTTGCAATTTAGCTTTTGGCTTTTAGCTGTTAGCTATTCGCTTTTTGAGTTTGTTTTAGCTTTGTCATTTACCACAATTTTGAACCACAGAGTCACTATGAGCTACGCGCACCATCCATGATGAAAACCGTGTTTGCTCAGAGCATATCAGCAATTCGCTTTTAACTTTGTACTTTTAACTTGTGACTCAGCACTTTTTCAGAGCAGACACCGAGATTTCACTGAGAGATAGAATAAAAAGAAAAACTATCGTTGACCATTCAAAAAGATACAATACTTTTAACTTCCCATGTTCAACTTTATACTTTTAACTTTCCACTTTTAACTCAAAAACTCATGGACTTTGTATGCGCTGGCTGAAACGCGATGCTGTTGTATTGATGGTGTATGGCGTTCTCACGCTCATCATGACTTTTCCGACGCTTCATTATATCACGAATAGCGTATGGTTAGCCGATTCCATTCATGACCCCGATGCTTATATTAAGCTATGGGATATGTGGTATGTAGATAAGATGATGACCGGGGAAGGGCAATTTTTTTATACGAATACGCTATTTTATCCTGACGGCTTAGACCTAACGTATCATACGTTTCATGTGCCACATATCGCACTGACGGCATTCCTCAAGCCGTTCACAGGTTTAATCGGCGCGTTTAACCTGCTCGGCATCTTGTTTACATGGATAACGGCGTACAGCGGGTATCAGTTGCTACGTGAATTGTTACCCCCCTCAGTCCCTCCAACTATGGCAACACGCCCCTTAATCCCCCCAACCATGACACCCCCCTTAGTCCCCCCATACATGGGGGGAAATGAGACTCCCCACCCCTTGCAAGGGGTGGGGTTAAATACACCACAAAAAGGGCAGGGGGTGGGGTCAAATACACCACAAAAAGGGCAGGGGGTAGGGTCGAATACACCACAAAAAGGGCAGGGGGTAGGGTCGAATATTTCTGTCTATGCCGCGTTCTATGGGGGTTGCGTTTTTGGTTTTTCGCAGTGGGTGGTATATCACTTTCGGCATCCCGATTTATCGCTGCTGGCGGTGCAGGCATGGACGCTATTATGCTTCATTCGGGCGTGCCGCACACAGCAAAAAAGATGGGCAATCGGCGCGGGCATTCTCTTGGGACTCACAGCGTATATGGGCATGTATTTGGTGGTGATTACGCTGCTGATGGTGGGGTGCTATTTTCTGTATTGCCTGTTGATAGAATTGGTTAAGTCGGATAGACAGAGATTTGAAGTCCCTCTCCCGCTGGGAGGCGAACCTTGCGACAACGCTCCGGGATTTAGGGTGAGGGCTAAAAAAATCATCCGATATGTAAATTTGTGGGTTATTTTTCTGATTGTCATGGCAATCATCGCTGCGCCGCGTGTGCTGCCGATGGTCAGCGGCAATTTATCGTTTGTGCTGACCGATAAATATGCCCAATATTTTGCGTGGGAAAGCGTTGACCTGATTCAGTTTTTTGTTCCCGCGTATCAGCCACTTTTGAAAGACATGATAACGCTGCCGGAAGATGCCCAACGGTATCATATGTTTTATCTGGGTTGGCTGCCGTTGGGATTAACGCTATTTGCGCTTATTCGTGCTGAATCGCGCCGGAAGATGCTATTTTGGTTCGGGCTGCTGCTCTTTTTTATGTGGCTGAGTCTGGGCGCAATCTTGAATATTAACGGCGTCATGTATTCCAATGTGCCGATGCTCAAGCCGCTATTGGATAATTTACCCGTCTTATTCAAATCATTTGGTCGCCCCGATACCTTTATGGCGGGGGTAGTGCTGCCGTTGGCGATGTGCGCGGCGTTTGGTTTGCATGAAATCTTAAAAATATTTCATCACAGAGGCACAGAGGTGTTATCCCCAGTTGTAGGGTCGAGGCATGCCTCGACCCTACGCACGAAGACATATTTTTTGCCCCTCTGCGTTGTGATTTTGTTGTTGTTTGGAACACTCTTTGAAGTGTGGGCGGGCATATATCCCGGCAAAGATGTGGTAGCAACCATCAATCCGTTTTATCAGCAAATTGCCGATGACACCGAAAATTATGCGTTGATTCAACTGCCCTTCGGCAGAAATCCCGGCAAGTACTATTTATACTTGCAGACGATTCACGGCAAGCCCATTGTGGAAGGCTTGGCATCGCGCACGCCAGCGGGGGCATATGGCTACATTGAAAATAACGCCCTTTTAACGGCATGGCGCTTTCATCAACCTTTGGATTGTGCCATTTGGGATGCTGCTGCGCTGGAAGAATTAGTGAGAGATGATTTCCGGTATGTGACCATGCAAAAAATTTATCGTGAGCGTTTCCCGGCGTGGCAATCGTATGTTGTGCATCTTACGCCAATTTATGACGATCCCCGATTGATGGTGTATGATTTGCGCGATTTGGCAGCACAACCGCCGTGTTTATCCCCTGAATCTTAACCACATGCAACTTTAAAACCATGACAAGTGTAACTAGGTCTCATCCTGCATTTAAGTTTATCCTCATCGCAATATACGATTTAGTTCATCCCTAGCGAAATCCTAGAATTGACCCCATGCGTGGAAATGCCCGCGCACGTCTGGTAAAAAAGAAGTGTCCTGCTGCACAATCGGCTTGCAAACCATGACTGCACAGCAAGACACTTCAACTTACACATCGAATCCTATAGCGGATTCGGCTGCGATACAAGGAGACAGCATCATGCTGAAAATGCATCGGGTCATTATCCTGATGAGTCTATTGGTTTTGTTGGCGCTCATTATTTTTCCGGTTGCCGCGCAAGACAGCGGGGAACGCCTGACTCTATATTCGGGACGTAACGAAGAACTCATCGCGCCGTTGATTGCCCAATTTACGGAAGCAACAGGCGTACAAGTGGATGTGCTGTATGGCGATACGGCGGCATTGGCGAACCAAATTCTGGAAGAAGGCGCGAACAGCCCGGCGGATATTTATTTTGGGCAAGATGCCGGGGCGTTGGGGGCGTTGGCAAAAGCGGGCGTTTTGAGAACCCTGCCTTCGGACATTATGGAGCGCGTGCCTGCCGAATTTAAAGCCGTTGATGCGATGTGGGTGGGCATCAGTGGTCGCGCCCGTGTGCTGGTCTATAATCCGGCGCGGGTGGAAGAACTCGGTTTGGCATTGCCTGCCTCTATGGTGGATTTGGCAAAGCCGGAATACGCCGGGCAAGTCGGTTGGGCGCCCGCGAATGCCTCTTTCCAAGCAAACATTACGGCACTGCGCGTACTGTTGGGCGACGATGTGGCAGCGCAATGGCTCGCCGATATGGTGGCAAATGGCGCAGTATCCTATGGCAGCAGCAACACCAATTTGAATCAAGCGGTTGCCAATGGCGAAATTGCGATGGGCATCACCAATCATTATTACATGTTCAGGATTTTGGCAGAAAATCCCGAAGCATCCATCGCGCAGCACTTTTTCCCGGCGGGGGATGCGGGGTCACTGATTAATATTGCGGGCGCAGGAATTTTAACGACTTCTGACCAGCCCGGTTTATCGCAGCGATTATTGCTCTATCTGCTCGGTCATGATGCCCAACAATATTTCGCGGATACGACGTATGAATATCCGGTCATCAGTGGCATTGCTGTGAATGACCGTCTGATGCCGCTGGAAAGCATTGAAGCGCCAGAGCTTGACCTGAGCAATTTGAATGATTTGCAAACGACGTTAGAGCTTATCGAAGCCAGCGGCGCATTGGATGAGTAGGATTTGGCGATTAGCTTTTAGCTGTTGGCTTTTAGTTGTTGGCTCATGCCCAGATTGCGTGAAAAGTGTGCGTTTGTAGGGGTGCGATATATCGCGCCCCTACGGAAAATCACTTGTTTTGAATATGAACTTGCTCTTTTAACAGTGTTCGTCCCTACAGGCTTTGTTTCAGCAGTTTTGCGCTGATTTAGCTTTCGGGCAGTTGGCTTTTAGCTGATAGCTGACGGCTAATCGCTTTTAACTTTCTACTTTCATCTTTTAACTTAACCCAGAAAGCCATCGTATGCAGCGATTTCTGCCCCTCCAACAAATGACCCAAGTGTTACCCACGCTGCCGAAAATTCGCTTATCGGCGCGTTTGCCCCAGTTGCCGCGTTATATAGGGTTGTATCTCATTAGCGCGGTGATTGTAGCGGCGGTGACACTCCCCATTCTTTATCTGGTCATTCGGGCGGCAGAAGCTGGCACAGAGGGCATTGCCTATTTATTGCGTCCGCGCACGCTGACGATTGTGGGCAATAGTTTAGTTTTAGTCGCCGCCGTGGTTGCTGCATCGGCGGCAATTGGTATTCCCTTTGCATGGCTAACGACGCGCACCAATTTACCTTTCCGGCGCGTATGGCTGATTTTGGGGCTGCTGCCGATGGTTATTCCATCGTATATCGGTGCGGTCACAATCGTGGCAGTGTTGGGTCCGGTGGGTTATGCTCAACAATTATTAGCGCCGCTTGGCATAGACCGTCTGCCAGAGATATACGGGTTTTTTGGCGCATGGCTGACGATTACGCTGTTTACCTATCCTTATTTTGTGCTGCCTGTACGGGCGGCACTGCTCAAAAGTGACCCGGCATTAGAAGAAGCCGCCCATAGTTTAGGCTTAAGCCGCTGGCAAGTATTTGTGCGCGTCACACTGCCTTTATTGCGTCCGGCATTAGCAGCGGGGGCATTGCTGACGGCACTGTATACATTGAGTGATTTTGGCGCGGTCATGGTGATGCGCTATAACGCTTTCACCCGCGCGATTTTCACCAGCTATAACAGTTCTTTTGACCGCAGCCAAGCCGCGATATTGTCGTTGGTGTTGGTGGCGCTGACGATTGGGCTGTTATTGGCAGAACGGCGTTTTGCCCAACATCAGAAAAATTATCGCATTGGCACGAGTGTGTCACGCCCTATCCAATCCATCAAATTAGGGCGCTGGCAAATTCCGGCACTCCTATTTTGCAGCCTCTTGGTGACGATTGGTGTTCTGCTTCCGGTGGGTGTTTTACTCAGTTGGGCATTAAATTCCAACGTGACCAGTGCTGTTCCGATAGATTTAAACGAACTGGGTTGGAATACCTTTGCAGCCAGCGGTTTAACGGCATTGGTGGTCGGATTAGCTGCGCTGCCGATTGCTATTTTGGGGCTTCGCAGTTCATCGCGCCTGAGCAAAATGCTCGTTAGCAGCGCCTATTTTGGGAATGTGCTGCCGGGCTTGGTGGTGGCATTGGCGCTGGTCTTTTTTGCCAGCCATGCCTTACCCGCTATTTATCAAACGCTGCCGCTGCTGGTGTTGGGCTATGCTGTCCGCTTTTTGCCCTACAGCCTCGCTGCGACTCGTTCCGCTTTGACCCAAATTAACCCGTCTATCGAAGATGCTGCCCGCTGTTTGGGTAAGCGCCCGTGGCAAGTGACCTTGCAGATTACGATGCCCTTAGCGCGTGCTGGCATTTTAGGCGGGATGGCACTGGTCTTTTTGAACGCCATGAAAGAACTGCCAACGACGTTGATTTTGGCACCAATTGGCTTTAAAACGTTGGCAACGCGCATCTGGACAGCTTCCGAAAATGCGACACTGGCATTGGTGGGCTTGCCGGGGTTAGTATTAATGTTTGTGGCGGCGTTGTCGCTGGCACTCATTTTGTGGCGCGAGAAATACTAAAATAAAAATCACCACAGAGGCGCAGAGAACACAGAGGTTTCACAGAGAAAAAAAGATAAAATATTTTTATTGGATCGCAAATTAGACCAAGAGCGTGCAGATTTTTTTGACGCTTCGGTAGTTAATTTCATTCTATGATCCTTGATGTGCATTTGTAGTCTGGTTGATAAATGTAACGACCTATTATTTTATTGCGAATATATTTACAGATTTCATCGGTCAGGCAGCGTTTTTCTCTTTTCCTTATTTCTCAGTGAAACCTCTGTGAACTCTGTGTCTCTGTGGTGAAAAATTATGGTAAATTACAAATCTAAAACAGGCTCTTATTGAATTGCACTCATAACTCTGGATTGTCTTTGATACAGCACTCGGCACTTAGCACTCAGCACCCAAAAACCACGTCTGTTTTGGCATTACGCGGCATCACGCGCTTATTTGGCAGCGTGTGTGCGGCGCAACAGGTGGATTTTGATGTTCATGCCGGGCAATTTGTGACCTTATTGGGACCTAGTGGCTGTGGCAAAACCACTATGCTGCGGCTTATCGCGGGTTTTGATACGCCGGATAGCGGCACGATTCATATTAATGGACGCTTGGTGGCAGGGGATGGTGCAGCAGTGCCGCCGGAAAATCGGCGTGTGGGCATGGTGTTTCAGGATTATGCTTTGTTCCCGCATTTGAATGTGGGCGAGAATGTGGCATTTGGCATCAACGCCAAACGCAACGAAAAAATGCGGCGCGTTCAGGCAGTGTTGGCGCAAGTCGGTTTATCTGGTTATGAAAACCGAATGCCGTATGAACTCTCTGGGGGGCAGCAGCAGCGTGTGGCATTGGCGCGGGCATTAGCGCCGCAGCCGGATATTTTGCTGCTGGATGAACCCTTCTCCAATCTGGATACAGCGTTACGGACGCAAGTACGGGCAGAAGTGCGCCATATCCTTCAACAAACGGGCGCAACAGCGATTTTCGTCACGCATGACCAAACCGAAGCACTGAGTCTATCGGATAAAATTGCAGTCATGTTTGATGGCGCGGTTGCCCAGTTTGATGCGCCGCAAAGTGTCTATACACGCCCGGCGACCAAAGCCATTGCCCGTTTCATCGGCGAAGCTAATTTTGTGCCAGCTTATGCCAATGGCACGCGGGCGCAGTGTCCCTTGGGTGAAGTGACGCTGCTGAATCCGGCACAGGGCGCAGTCGAATTGCTGATTCGCCCGGAAATGCTGCATTTGCACCCGGCAGATGAAGGCGTGCCTGCTATCGTGCAGTGGAGTGAATATTATGGGCATTATCAGCGCATTGGCATTCATTTGGCAGACAAAACAGCACTCATGATTCGCACCGATTCACAAGTGTTGTATAAAGCTGGCGATACCGTGCGCGTGCGTGTGTACGCCCCACTGTGGCGCTATTGATCAATTAACAATATATCTAAGCTAAGTGGTGTGGGAACAGACACTTGATTACACTAAAATAATATAAACCCATCCTAAAGCCTGAACACATTTTCTGATTACAAGCAACCCCACCTACTTTAACCATCTCCTATCATGCTGGTGCCATCTTCCCCGCAACTCCTATCAAGACCGCGTGTTATGATAAATGTGCAATAACCACAGGTGATAGAAAACAACGATGGGATTGTTCCGACGTAATCGCAAGACCTATAAATCGCTCGATGATAATGCGTTGGTGGATTTGGCAAAGACCGATAAAGAGGCTTTCGGTGAATTGTATGAGCGATACATGACGAAGATTTACAACTATGTCTATTATCGCACCGGCAACCAGCAAGATGCCGAAGATTTGACCGCGAAAGTGTTCTTCCGGGCGATGGCACATATTGAAACGTATGAAGACCGGGGGATGCCGTTTCAAGCATGGTTGTATCGCATCGCGCATAATCTCGTCGCCAATTTTCACCGTGACCAAGGTCGCCGGAAAATTGTGCCGCTGGATGATTATATCGCCCACAGCCTCAAGACCGATGCACCCGATAAACAAACTGAAAATAATGAAGAACGCGAGATGCTGCTGAAAGCGATTCGGCGGCTGCCGCCAGAACGACAAGAATTACTCGTTCTCAAGTTTATTGACCATAAATCCAATGCAGAAATTGGCGAGATGATGCAGCGTACCGAAGGTGCCATAAAATCGCTTTATCATCGAACTTTATTGGCACTGCGAGATGAATTGGAAATGCAGCAGTTGCCCCTTCCTTCTCAAAAAAAGCGCGAAAGAGGATAAACCCGGATGACATCAGAAACGAACATGCACCATCTGCTGGCAGCGGTGACGGATGCGCTCATCGCGGATGAATATGCCGATATTGAAAATATCGCTGCCCAATATGATGTACCACGCAAGGATGTAAATAGTTTGCTGCATCTGATTCGGCGGCTGCGCGGGACGATGCGAATTGCTGAACCGAATCCCGCATTTGCCCGGCGGCTGAAACAAGATTTGCTCGGCAAAAAACAAGCAGGCATCTTATGGCGCATCCGACGCCTGCCTGCCCGCGTGCAAGTCGCCGCTGGCTTGGCATTGATGGGTGGTTTTATGCTGCTGCTGCGCCGCCGTGTGGGAATGGAAATTGGCAACCGCAGCAGCGATGTCGAAGAAATGACCGCGACATCCTGAAAATGCCATGTCCGCAATAAAGCCACAACACAAATCAAAAATTCAAATAAAGGCAGATATTCAAAACGAGTGATTTTCTGTAGGGACACGGATGCTCTGTCCCTACAAATGCACATTTTTCACACAATGTAGGCATGAGCCTAAGACTTAGGCATAAAGCGCACCGAAAAAATGGGCGGCAGCGTATTAGAGAGGCACTCCCAACTATCGCCCCGGTCTGGCGAGAAATATAAATTTCCGGTTGTCGTGCCGAATGCCAACGCTTCGCCCTGAATATCCAAAGCATGACGATACGTTAAATCATATGCCATGTGCTGCGGCAGTCCATTTCGTAATTCTGTCCACGTCGCACCGCCATCTTCCGTGCGACACACACAGACCGATTGTTTAACCGCGACCCGATATTCATCGCTAGTCGCGGGTACCACCCACGCCGTTTTATCATCATGAGCATCTACGGCAATGGCAAAACCAAAATACACCGGACTGCCCGGTTTAGAAATGTCTACCCAATTTTTGCCACTATCTTCTGTGCGGAAAACACCGCAATGATTTTGCTGCCACATCACATCAGGATTAGAAGGTGACATCACCAAAAAATGCGGGTCATGCCCATATTCCGGGTAAGGATTGGGCATATAATTGGCTTTTAAACCCGTGTTGCGCCCGCACCATGTTTGCCCGCCATCGGTCGTTTCGTATACGCCGCCCACGCTAATACCAACGACCACATGCTGGCTATCGCGGGGATCCACTTGAATCGCGCAGACACCAGCAAAATCACGCCCGCCCCCAAACCAGTTGTCTGGGCGCGATGGATGATTCCACAGCGATTCAACCAAATGAAACGTCTCGCCACCATCATCACTCTGGAATAAGCCACCCGGCTCTGTCCCCAAATACAGCCGATTGGGTTGGTCAGCACCGCCGGGTGCCAGATACCATAAGTAACTAACTTTAGCAGGTATCCCCGGTTCTAACTCGGTGTTATCAGGAAAGCGTGGTGCAGGAAGTTCTGTCCAAGTTGCACCCGAATCATGGGAACGATGCAATTTCACGCCCCAATGCCCATGATCCAAACACGCCCATAAGGTGTTGTGGCGTGGGTCTACCGCCGCATACGAGACCGGAATCGCCTGATGTGTATCGAGTATCAATTCCCAAGTGTTGCCTTGTTGTTCCAGAATCAGCAACCCTTTATTCGTGCCTAAAATCAATTGATGCGCTGGCATAATTTACCCCCCGGAAAGTGCCTGAAAAATAAAAATGTGCTGCCCTTCCTGTACACTATCGCTTAAATGGTGGCGGTCATGAATCAATTCATCGTTGATAAAAATGTTGACATGCTTTCGCAGTGTGCCGCGTTCATCCACGATGTAATCCGCCAAGCCCGGATAGCGTTGGTTTAATCCGGCAACAATTTCAGCAACTGTCGCCCCATTAATTTGCACATGTTGTTGTAAATCAGGGAAAAATCGTTGTAAATGCGAGGTAAATTTAACCGCAGGCATCGCCCCTCCTACAGAATATTTTTTCTAATGATAGAATTCTTGTCCTATTTTGTCAAGCAATCCAAACGCATGGGGTGTATTTCACTTTGGTGTAGGATAGCTTTGTTGCGAATCAAATGCAGTGACGCCGCTGTAAGTCCCTCTCCTAGCGCC
>JALHOR010000070.1 GCA_022842885.1 Anaerolineae bacterium | reverse complement strand
GTATTATCTCGCCCAAAAATACCATTCAAAGTTTTTGTGATGAATAACAGGATATATTTTTTGTGACCGAAAAACGCTTTGATGTGATCAGTTTGGGCAGATTGGCAGTGGATTTATATGCCGCTGAAATTGGCGTGCCGCTGGCAGAAGTCAACACCTTCAGCGTGTATGCGGGTGGTTGCCCCACCAATATCGCTGTTGGCACGCGCCGTTTGGGATTAAAGGTGGCAATGGTCAGCCGCGTGGGGATTGATGGACTCAGCGATAAGTTGGTGAATTTTCTTGCGGCAGAAGGCATCACCACTGAATTTATTGCGCGTGATCCGGTACATTTGCCCGGCTTGGCATTTTTGAGCATTTTGCCGCCGGATACTTTTCCATTGGTGTATTTTCGCCCTGACCCGGCAGATATGTATCTGAGCATTGAAGATGTGCGCCAAGTTCCCATTGAGGACAGCCGCGTATTAGTGACTGCCGGAACGCGCTTCAGTGGCGATATTGCCCGTGCCGGGGCGCTGTATGCAATGGAACGCGCCCGTGCTGCTGGCACAACCGTTATCCTCGATTTGGATTTGCGGCGGGCATTATGGAAAGATTTACGCGCTTACGGCTTAAATATGCGAAGCGCCTTATCGCTGGTAGATATTGCCATTGGCACAGAAGATGAAATTTTGGCAGCATCCGGGCAAGAAACCATCGAAGCCGCTGTCGAGCTTATGCTCAAACAAGTCAAAATCGCCGTTGCTGTCAAACGGGGGCAAGCCGGGTCAGAAATTTATACACCTGATGGCGCAATTCATCGTGCCGCGCCCTTCAAAGTTGAAGTATTGAATGTGTTGGGTGCGGGCGATGCATGGGCATCCGGTTTCACCTATGGCTATTTGCAAGGTTGGGATTGGCAGCGATGCGCCCGTTTTGGCAATGCCACCGGTGCGATTATCGTTACACGCCATGCTTGTGCCAATGACATGCCTACCTTGCCCGAAGTTGAAGCGTTTATCGTCGAACAAGAACAACAAGGACATTAAACTTGCAACTCAAATTTTTATATCGGCAAACGTCCGGTGTGCAGCATGTCGTCTCGCCGCAGAATAGTGTCTTAAAATATATTAGCCTCAACATGCTGTCACTTGCTCCCGGTGAGACCTATCACGGCAATGCTGGCGGCGAAGAAATAGCATTGGTTATCCTGACTGGCACTTGCAGCGTCAAAGTGGCGCAGCAGCATTACGAGAATATTGGCGGGCGCAAAACCGTTTTTGACCGGGCGGCGCACACGGTTTATATCCCCTGCCAGACCGATTACACGGTCACAGCCGGAAACACGCCCGTTGAAATCGCCATCGGGGGCGCCATCTCTGACCGTAAGGGCGAACCGGTATTGATTACGCCGCAAATGGTATCGTATGCACCGCGCGGCGTGTGGCATTGGCGACGCCATATTTACGATGTCATCACCCATGTGAATCCGGTTTCGCAACGGCTCATCATCATTGAAGTGATTACCCCGCCGGGGCATTGGTCAAGCGTGCCACCCCATAAGCACGATGTAGAAAATCCACCTTATGAGAGCAATTTGGAAGAAATTTATTTTTACAAAATGAAGCCGGAACAGGGCTTTGGTTTCCAGCGCATCTATACGGATGACCGGTCTATTGATGAGGCATTAGTGGTCGAAAATAACACCGTGACGATTCAGCCCAAAGGCTATCATCCCGTCGCCAATCACCCCGGCTACCAGATGTATTATCTGAACATTCTAGGCGGCGAAAACCGAGCGTTGCTACCTTACGATGACCCGCAGCACGTTTGGGTCAAAGACCTTGAACCGGTCATTAAAGGACGCGAATGATAACGTTTGGGAAATTCCGGCATTTGCAGCAGTGCAGCACTTCCGAAGGGGTGATGGTGGTGTTGGCGATTGACCACCGTGCTAATCTCGTCAGCGAGTTGCAAAAACAGCGGGCTATCACCGATACCGATGTTGTTGCTTTTAAAACCACTATCTTGGACGAATTATCCCCATTTGCGACGGCAGTTCTCACCGACCCGGATTATGGCTTTCCGGGGATTGCGGCGGGTGCTGTGCCGGGCAATGTGGGCATTCTCGCGCCGCTAGAAGTCACCGACTATAACCCACATCCATCGCAACGCAAACCAACCCTGATTCCAAATTGGGATGTTGAAAAAATAAAAATGAATGGCTGTTCCGGCGCAAAATTGTTGATTTATTTTCATCCTGAAGCCGATGATGCCGCCGAAAAAACAACTCTCGTAGAACACATCGCCGAACAATGCCAACGCTATCAAGTGCCATTATTTTTAGAACCGATTCTCTATTCGCTGGATACAGATAAACCGCTGCATAATGCAGAACGGCTGGATTTAGCCGTAGCCACCGCCCACCATTTTTCGCGGCACGGCGCAGATATTCTAAAATTAGAATTTCCGGTAGATGTGAAGCATGAACTGGATGAAATAGTCTGGAGAAAAGCACTCGAACAACTGAGCAGCGCGTGCAAAGTGCCTTGGACACTGTTAAGTGCTGGCGTGGCGTTTGATATTTTTTTGCGCCAAACTGAATTGGCGTGCCAAGCGGGGGCATGTGGCGTGATTGCGGGACGTGCCATTTGGGGCGAAGCAGTGGCATTGGAGGGCGCAGCAAGGCAGGTATTTTTGCACACCACTGGGCAAGAACGCATGAAGGCATTATACGATGTTTGTATGCGCTATGCTGTGTCTTGGGAGCAAAAAATCACCCCGCCGGAATTATCAGCCGATTGGTATTAAACATTTTTACCAGCGCCACCATAACGGTGATGTGGTAGGCAGTGTGTAGGTCGTTTTGCCAAATAAGCGTTTATAACGCTCGTTCATCGTCCACGCTTCGCGCATATGCCCTTCTAATTGGCGCATGATAGCTGACCAAGGACGTTGTTCAGCGAGAGCGCGGGCAGTATCCGCCATTTGCTGGCGTAAGATTGGATTATCGCGCAGTTTTATCACCGCTTCGGCGAATGCCGCTTCACTGTGGTCAACGACAAATCCCGTGACCCCTTCTTCCACCAAACCCGATACGCCACCACGATTCGTCACGACTGAGGGCAAACCCGATGCCATCGCTTCCTGAACGACTTGCCCAAACGTCTCTTGTGCGCCGGGGAAGAAAAACGCATCGGCACTGGCAAAGGCTTCGGCAAGTGCTGACCCCACCATATAACCCGTAAAATAGGTGCTAGTTCCGGCAAAAAGGGCTTCTAATTCTTCGCGCAGTTGCCCATCGCCAATAATCGTCAATGCCACCCCCGGCGTTTCGGCAACTTGGCGCAGCAAATGAACGCATTTTTCATTGGCGAGTCTGCCCACATAAACGCACAATAGCGAATTTGGGTCACGTCCGTTAAGCAATTTTTCACGCATGGCAGCCGTGCGCTGAACAGGCGAAAATGTTTCAATATCCACGCCGCGCCCCCACAGCCGCAGGCGCTTATAACCCCAATCGCTGAGTTCATGCTGAATTTTGGGCGTTGGCACTAACGTCAGGTGGCAACCATTATGCAAATAGCGCAACCAAGACCGCACCGGGCGCGACAGCACCCCGACGCCATAGTGTTCAGCATAACCGGGCAAATCCGTTTGGTAGCAACCAATCACGGGGATATTCAAATAGCGCCCCATCGTCATGCCATGCATAGACATAATTGCCGGGCTGAACATCAGCACCAAATCTGGCTGAAACGCCTCCATCTCACGGGCAATTATCCAATTGGGGAGGGCAACGCGGGTTTCTTCTGCACCGGGCATAGAGACAGACGGCAGCGGAATCACGCGACTTTGCCCTACGGTTGGCACGGCGGTATCCGGCGCAAAAATGAGAACTTCGCGCCCCGTCTCTTGCAAATACCGAATCGAAAGATAGGCGGTGCGTGATACACCGTCTATCTTCGGTAAAAAGGCTTCTGTTAGTACCGCAACCCGCTTGACGGCAGTCAATTCTGGCAGTTCATCCCCTAGGACGGGTGTTGCGCCAAAGATTGTTTCGCCATGCGTTGTCCGGCGTGCTGCAAATATTTGATGTACTCGGTGACTAACCATGCTGTACCCTCGGCAGTCGTCAGCTTATGTTCCAACGCATACCGCATATCGGCGGCGGTGCTGCCCATAAAACGGGTCACACCGCTGCCCACCGCACCCGGTGTATGAGCATCGCTGCTGCCTGTAACCGCTATGCCGATGCGTTTTGCCATCAGGCGAGCAACTAAATTGCTACCGGGAGTGACTAAACCAGCGTTATGCACTTCCACAGCATCTAATCCTGCTTCTAATAACACTTCCGGTTGCCGTCCGTAACGCGGCGCATTGTGGCGCACAAAATCCATCTCGATATGAAAAGGATGCGCCAACACGGCTAACCCGCCCGCTTCATGAATGGCTGCCACTGTGTCATGTAAATCCATCTGCGCGGGAATCGGCGTCGTAACCCATAGCGCCAAAATATGCCCAATGCGGCTGGTGACTTCAATCCCGGGGACAATTTCAAATGAATATTGATGTTGATGGTCACATGCCCACAATGCTGAATCCAATGTATCATGGTCAGTAATCGCAATAACATTCAAATGAGAGCGTTTGCGGGCGATATACGCCAAAAGTTCCCGCACCGGAGTCGCACCATCGCTGGCAGTGGTATGAATATGCAAATCAGCATAACCGACAAATTGCGGTTTCAACGTCACGGCATTTATCCTGTGTGTGAAAGATACCGCAATGATGCTAACAGAAAATATGTGAAATCAGCGTTAAAATTTAAACAACAGTTCTAAATAGTTTTCACAAACTTAACTAACGATTTATGTACTTTGGGTTTTGCGCTATAGTTTAATTTCATCCATCCATTGAACTATAAGGTCAAGCAACATGTCCACATCTAAAGAAATGAAATACCGGATGAATGCCTTTCTTGTTATTGCCATTGTGGTTGTACTGGCGGCAATTGTGTTTGTTATAAGCCGTGCCACCAACAATCCGACAGCGGGTGCCACTGCCAAAATCACGCCTGCTGAATATCAGGCGCAATTCAGCGTTGCCAAAGCTGACCATCTGTTACTGGATGTCCGCACACCGGAAGAATTTGCCAGTGGGCATATTCCCGGTGCCGTCAATATCTCGGTAGATATGTTGGCAAGCCGTTTAAGCGAAATTCCGACCAATCAGCCCGTCATCGTCTACTGCCGCAGCGGTAATCGCAGCGCGACAGCTTCAAACATTTTGGCAGAGGCGGGCTACAGCAGCATTTATGACTTGGGCGGCATCGTCGCATGGGAAGCCGCAGGCTTGCCTGTTGAATAATCTTGATACGAAAACAGGTTTGGGAACGTTGCAGACCTGTTTTTCTACTGTAAAATCAACCTATGAAACAATTTCTGACTTTTCTCCGGCGTTATGGTGGACTGCTGCCCGCAGTGCTGGTCATGGTTTTATTGATAGGTGGCTTGGTATACCTCAGCAGCACCATCGCCATTGTGCCATTAGCACCCAATCAGCAGACAACCCCATTCGCGGTATCTGCTGTCCCCATATTGGGAACACCCGTGATTCGGTTTGCCTTGGTGGATTCGGCAATTTTGGATGTATTGGATTATGGAAAATCTAATTATGGCAGTGGGCGTTTGGATGCTGTGGGTTACGCTATTCAGCCCATTGGTGCGTATTTGCCCATCACGGGCAATACCCAATTTGAGTTTGTTGCCGCTACGCCCTTGCCGACCCCACTGCCCTACCCAACATCGCCGCCGCTGCCGCTGCCTGCCTTATCAGAACTGCCAACGGTAGAAGCTCTGGCTGCCGATGGCACGCCGCGCACTTTGCCCTATGCCGGAGATGCCTGCGCCCCGGCTGGTAATCCGGTTGAAGGGGTACTGACCCAACGTTATCATGCGTATCACAGCGGGATTGATATTGGTGTGCCGTTGGGAACCCCGGTGTTATCCACGCACAGCGGCATCGTTACCTTTGCTGGTTGGAGCGATGTGGGCTATGGCTATTTAGTTATCGTTCAAAACGACCAATTCATTACATATTACGCGCACAATATGTCCTTCAATGTTTCTGCCAACCAGCGCGTAGGCAAAGGCAGCATCATCGCGTGGAGTGGCAGCACTGGCAATAGTTCGGGACCGCATGTGCATTATGAGACGCGCATTAATGATGTGCCAGTAGACCCGTTGACATTTGAAGCGCGGGGATATGCCAGTTGTTAAGCCCTATGCCCTCTTCCCAACATCATGAATTTCCTATCATCGCTCACATCGTCAAATTTCGCTATAATGAAGGTGTTTTACAGGTTGTTGAGATTGGGGGTGGGCGTTGCATTGGATGATTGTTGAGGATGAAGCCGATATTCGCACCTTGGTCGCCACGATGGCAAGCGTGTGGGGGCATACTCATCTCTTGTTTGAAAGCGGCGGCAAAGCGTGGGATTGGCTGGATACCGTTGCAAGCGGCACCAATGAAAAGCAACTGCCGGAATTCGCCTTAATGGATATACGGATGCCGGGCAAACGGGGTGATGAAGTGGCACAGCGTATTCGCCAAGTTCCACAATTACAGCATATTCCCGTTGTCTTGATGACTGCCTTTGTCCTCACCGATGAAGAACGGCAGAATATGATGGATAACTGCGGGGTGGATGCCATTATCAACAAACCACTGCCAGATTTTATGCATCTTAAAAACATCTTGCACAGCGTGATAGATAAAAAATATAACAGGTGATATGGATATGTCCTCAACACCGCCCGAAAATATGAATGACAATCTACGCGGTATTCACCGATTAGGCAGTGCCACGTCGGAATTATTCAGCCGCGTTTACGCTGGTTTAAAACGACGCTCGCAGCCCGGCAATGGCGATACCACCAGCATCGTCACCCAGCAAGTCCATGAGCGTAATCGGCAATTGCGTCAAATGCTGCAACAGCGCGATGCCGATATTGACCGCTTGCACAGCATCCTGAACAGCATTCAGGATGGGATTATCATGCAAGATACGGAAGGGCGCGTCTTGATGACCAACCCGGCAGCACAACTGCTGTTGGGCAACATGAAATATTTCTGGCAAAGTGAACTTGGCATTTGGTTTCAACGTTTTCGTGAGTTTACCAGCGATGGTACCGAAGTCGCGCTTGTCGGCAGGTCAGAACGATTTGAGATTCAGGATAAAATCCTAGCGGTACAGATGGCAATTGTTTCAGATAGCGAGAATCATCGCATTGGTACTCTGATGATTTTACGCGATGTCACCCGTGATGCCCTCGCAGAACGCCTAAAGAATAACATCATCACCACCATTTCGCATGAACTGAAAACACCCATGAATGTCATGCGAATTGCCAGCGAAATCTTATTAAGCCAGCCCACCGATGCGCCGCCTAACCGCAAAATGCTGGAAAAACTCAGCAAAAATATTGATGTATTAGACCGCATGATTATCGAACTGCTGGATATTTCGGAGATGAGCAGCGGTTCGTTTGATATTCATCGCGCCCCGGTAAATATTGAGGCACTGATTGAAGATGTTGTTATCAGCTTCAAAGCCGATGTCCTGAAAGCCAAACTGGAAGTGCATCAGATGGTCAGGTCATCCAACAAATTGCAACTCGTTGGGGATGCCCCCCGGTTAAAATGGGCGGTGGGGCATCTGCTCCGCAACGCCATCAGCTATACAGAGCCGGGCGGTACGATTAGGCTGGCAGCAAAACTAGAAGATGGGCAAATTGTTATCAAATTCAAAGATACCGGGGTCGGCATTCGCCCAGAAGATTTGCCGCGTATCTTCGACCTATTTGAACGCGGCGAAGCCCGTAACAGTAACGGCAAACGGCTTGACCCGCGTGGGCTTGGACAAGGGTTATTTATTGCCCAAAAAGTTGCCGAAGCACATGGCGGAATATTAACCGTTGAATCACAATTGTATCAAGGCAGTTTATTTACATTGTCGTTGCCGGTGCAATTTCCGCCAGCCCTGCCTGCTTAAATATTCGTTAAATTCGGGGATATAGGATAGTCGCATGAGTGGAAAAGGCGTATTTAATCTAGTACTGCACAGCCATTTACCCTATGCCCGCTTGGCGGGGCGTTGGCCGCATGGCGAAGAATGGCTGCACGAAGCTGCCGTAGAAACTTACATTCCCCTCCTGCAAACATTATATGCCCTCAAAGATGACCAAATTCCTTTTCATCTGACATTGGGCTTATCGCCTGTCTTGTGTGAACAACTTGCCGATAGCACCGTTCAAGCGAATCTCATCACCTATCTTGATGAAAAGATTGCGGCTGCTACCCGTGATATTGGGCATTTTAGCGCCCGGACGGATAAAGAAGCCGAACACCTGAGCATGTTGGCACAATGGTATCGGGATAATTTTCAATCCGTCAAACAGGCATTTTTAGACCGCTTCCAAAAAGATATTATCGGGGCTTTCCGGCAGTTACAGGATGACGGGCATATTGAACTCATGGTTTCCGCAGCGACCCATGCCTACTTGCCATTACTCAGCCGCGATAGTTCGATTATGGCACAGCTTAAAACCGGTATTGCCAGTTACGAGCGTTATTTTGGGCGCAAACCCAAAGTCGTCTGGTTGCCAGAATGCGCTTATCGCCCGGCATATATCACCGAAGACAATAATACCCGCGCCGGTTTGGAAACATTATTAGCTGAATTGGGTATCCAAGCATTTTTTAGCGAAACACACACCATTACCGGGGGGCAACCTGTCGGTTTAGCCGCAGGTGACGCGATTGGACCCTATGGTGCAGTGCGGCGGCAGTATGTTATCCCCACAACCGAAGCCATGCCCCAACGCGATACTAGCCCCTTTAAGGCGTATTTTGTGAGCCAATCTATTGCGGGTGCCGCTTCACCAGCGCATTCCGGGGTAGCGGTATTAGGACGAAACAACGAAACCGGGCAGCAAGTGTGGAGTTCAGAGCGTGGTTATCCGGGCGATTTTGATTACCGTGAATTTTACAAAAAATCCGGCGTTAGCGGGCTGCCGTATTGGCGCGTCACTGGCGATAATGTAGCGTTGGATAACAAAGATTATTATTATCCTGATTGGGCAGCCTTTAAAGTCGAACAACATGCTGAACATTTTGCTCATTTAGTTGGTGATTTGCTGCGCGATTATCAGCGACGGGCAGGCGAAAATGGCATTTTGGTTGCCAGCTACGATACCGAATTATTTGGACATTGGTGGTTCGAGGGGGTGCGCTGGTTGGATAAAGTGCTGCGACATCTGGCGACTGACCCAGAAGTGGTCATGTTGACAACCTCGGCTGCCCTAGACAAGTATCCACCCCATACGACGCTGCATCTGCCCGAAAGTTCATGGGGAACAGGTGGCGCTCACTTCACTTGGGATAATAGCGAAACGCATTGGATGTGGCAGCATATCGCCGAAACCGAAATCCGTATAGAACAGCTTGCCAATCGTTTTAGCCAGCCCACTGATGATGAACGGCTTGTTTTGAATCAAGCAGCGCGTGAAGTGCTGCTGCTGCAAAGCTCCGATTGGGAATTTCTGGTGACCAGCCAACAGGCACGCCAATATGCCATCCAACGCTTCACCAGTCATACCGAGCGTTTTCAACGGTTGGCAAACAGCCTTGATGCCGGGCAACCTGACCGCGCTTTCGCGTTGGAAATGTGGGAAACAGATAAGGTGTTTCCAGATATGGATTATCTGTGGTTTAGAGCCTCAGTTTCATAATTTCTTCTATTTACTGCCCAAAATTTATAGATTGGTTCATTAAAAAGTTCTAATCACTTGGGGCGCATTGTTACCCGCCCCACACCACCCTATTTTTCACCACCCCAAATTCGGCAATAAGTGGTAGTGACACACAATTCGCGCTATACTCTTGGAGGCATCATTCGCTCAATCATGGCTATTGGGCTTGTCTATTGCGTGTCAGGGGATCTGCATGAAAGTTCTTATTGCCAGTGCCGAGGCTGTGCCATTCGCCAAAGTCGGCGGGTTGGCAGATGTCGTCGGGTCGCTGCCGGCTGCCCTGCGTCAAGCCGGGGTGGATGCACGGGTTATTATTCCGGGGTATGGGTTAATTCAGCACTTCAAATATCACATCAGCCGCCTTTTTACGTTCCAATTTAATCATCGCAAGGGCAATAGCACAGTCGAGGTCTATACCTGTGTGCATGATGGTGTACCCGTGTATTTTGTCCAATGTTGGCCCTATTTTGGACAAGAAAACAGCGTCTATGCCGATTGGCATTGGGATATGCCGCGCTTTGTGTTCTTCAATCAACTCATTATGGCAACGGCGTGGGAATTACGCTTGCGGCTTGGTTGGTTCCCGGATGTGTTCCATGTGAATGATTGGCATACCGCCCTGCTGCCGTTCTTGCTGGCAGACAGCCGCTGGAAAGAAGAATGGCGACATGTCGCTAGTGTATTGACGATTCACAATATTGCGTATCAGGGCAATAGTGCTGCCCGCTTCTTATGGGAAGCTGCCGTAGCTGCCCGCTTGCATCCCTTAATCCAGTGGCATAATCTGGGCGATAACCTGCTCGGCATTGCCATTGCGTATTCGGATATGGTCAGCACCGTGAGTCCGCGTTATGCCACCGAGATTCAGTATCCCTATGCGGGTTATGAACTGGCTGGCATCATCCGTGACCGCGCCGCCGATTTGCGTGGCATCCTGAATGGCATAGATACCACTGTTTGGAATCCAGAGACCGACCCCCATATCATCAGCCGTTATAATGCCGCCAGTTTTGAAGAACAGCGCATTATCAACAAGCGCCATCTTCAGGCATTTGCGCGGCTACCCGTGCGTGATGATGTGCCGGTCATTGGCATTGTATCGCGGTTGACGCGCCAAAAAGGGCTTGACCTCGCCATTCCAGCGTTATGGCAATTATTGGCAGATACTGATGTCCAGTTTGTGGTCTTGGGAACTGGCGACAGTGATTTAGAGGGCGAACTGGCGTGGTTGGCACAAAATTTCCCTAGCAAAGCCCGCGCCTTCTTACAATTTGATGCCGCACTGTCGCAGCATATTTATGCGGGCTGCGATATTTTCCTCATGCCCAGTCATTTTGAACCGTGTGGTATTGGTCAAATGATTGCGATGCGCTATGGCGCACTGCCCCTCGTGCGTGAAACAGGCGGTTTAGCCGATACTGTCACCAATTATGATGATGGCGATGCGGATGCCGGCACCGGGTTTATGTTCCAATGGGAAGACTCCTCAGCCTTATTGGCAACATTGCGTTGGGCGCTGAGTACGTATTATCAACGCCCGAAGGCATGGCGCAGAATGCAGCGCCGCGCGATGGAACTAGATTTAAGTTGGACAAAGAGCGCCCAAGAATATATCAATTTATATCAAACAGCGATAGATAAAAGGAGAGATTAAGTATGCGTGTGAAAGCTGTCATTCTTGCCGGGGGGAAAGGCACGCGCCTGGCATCGTTGACGATTAAACGTGCCAAACCTGCTGTTCCGTTTGCCGGGAAATATCGCATCATTGATTTTGTACTCAGCAACTGCGTGAACTCCAATATTTTCGATGTCCTGATCCTAACCCAATACCGCCCTCATAGTTTGAATGACCATGTGGGTAAAGGACGCCCTTGGGATTTAGACCGGTCTTTTACGGGTGGCGTGACGATGCTGCAACCCTATAAAGGCAGTTTCGATACCGATTGGTATGCCGGCACCGCCGATGCTGTCCTGCAAAATTTAAGTTTCATCCGTAACGGTCAACCCGAATATGTGCTGATTCTCTCTGGCGACCATATCTACGAGATGGATTATGACATGCTCATTCAGTTCCATCGGGAACGCGGGGCAGATGCAACCTTATGTACCATCCGTGTGCCACTGGACGAAGCGAATCGCTTTGGCATTGTGGATGTAGATGAAAATTATCGTGTGAAGAACTTTGTCGAAAAACCCAAAAACCCACCTAGCAACTTGGCAAATATGGGCGTGTATATTTTTAACTATAATGTGCTGGAAAAAGCCTTACTAGAAGAACAAAAACAAGGCACACACGATAGCGACTTTGGCAAGCACATCATCCCACGCATGATTGATGGCGCAAAACGAGTCTTCGCCTATCCTTATGGGGGCTATTGGATTGACGTGGGAACGCTGGAAGCCTATTGGGAAGCGCACATGGATTTGCTGCAATCGCCCCCATCTCTGAATTTGAATGACCGGACTTGGGTTATTCATACCCGCAGCGAAGAACGCCCACCTGTGCGTGTGGAAACCACCGCCCATATTAAAAACAGTCTGATTACCGATGGAGCGATTATTGCCGAAGGTGCCATCGTGGAACGGTCAATTCTTTCGCCGGGTGTGTATGTTGGACCCGGTGCGATTGTCCGCGAATCGATTATTTTGACCGATGCCTATATCGAATCCGGCGCACGAGTAGAACGCTGCATCATGGATAAAATTGTGGTGGTGGGGCAAAATGCCGTTGTAGGCAGCATTCAGGATGTAGGAGATTTAAATATTACTGCCGTTGGCAAGAATACCCATATTCCGCCGGGTTATACCATTGGTGCGGGATGTATCTTAGGCACAGATTTAACCCTCAAAGATTTCGAGAACTATCCCAATCGCATTGTTCCGGCTGGCACAAGTTTGGGGTTTGAATCGCGCGATTAAACATACGAAGCAAACAGGGGGAATACCCCCTGTTCTTGGTATAGCACTAAAGGTTAAGTCGTGACAACCGAGTTATCCCCACTGAAAGGATTCGGGACATATTTATCCGCTTCCCAATCGTTGTGCCATTCCGTTTTATTGACGAGGTAGCGGAATTGATAGTCTTTTGCCGCGTCTAAATCGAGCGTGACTTTAAACCGCCCATCCTTCAATTTTTCCATAGGGGTTGCTTGTTCATCCCAATTATTGAAGTCCCCCACCAGAAAAACCGTTTCGGCGACAATTGCCGCTGGCGTGTAAAATGTCACCTTACAGACTTTCTTGCTTTTCACATATTGCTTCTTCAGCATTGGCTGTATTTCTCCATACTCATACTCACAAATGCGACACGGCATTTTAGCATACCTTCACCACTTGCCTAGACGAAATCATGCCGTGTATTCGTGGTGAATAATGCCAAACATACCACACCTTTAGGGCTACCACCAGTGTTATTGTGCAACTTGTCACAATTAGAACAGTCCTCAATCAACATTCTTAACAACGTGTAAAAACCATTTTCCTAACGTGCAATTTTGAGCGCTGTCGTTTACACTTGCGCTGATTTGCCATTACACAACGACAATTACGAGCATAATTAGGAGCGACTCCTATATGGTGAAGCCTGTCACAACTGTAAGTGTAGTCCCCAAACTGCCAGAGGCGCTGGCAAGACTCAATGACTTGGCGTACAACATGCGCTTTGCATGGGATCATGAAACCATTACATTATTCCGGCGTTTAGACCCAGAACTTTGGGATGAAACCAATCATAATCCAGTGGCAACCTTGGGGCGCATCAGCCAAGAACGGCTGGAAGCCGCCGAACATGACCCGGCATTTATGGCACACATGGAAGCTGTCGTCAACGATTTTGATGAATACATGGCGCCAAAAAACACTTGGTACAAAGAAAATTATAGCAAGGTCAAACAACAGCCCATTATTGCCTACTTTTCGATGGAATTTGGGCTGACAGAATGTTTCCAAAATTATTCGGGTGGTCTGGGCGTCCTCAGTGGCGACCATCTGAAAAGCGCCAGCGATTTGAATATCCCGTTGGTGGGTGTGGGCTTGTTATATCAAGAAGGCTATTTTCAGCAATATTTAAATGCCGATGGCTGGCAGCAAGAAACCTACCCCATCAATGATTTCACCAATTTACCCATGCGCCTAGAGCGCGATAAACACGGCAAACCCCTAACCATCAGTGTGGATTTGCCGGGGCGCAAATTATATGCCTATATCTGGCGTGTTCAGGTCGGGCGAGTGCCGCTGTATTTGCTGGATACCAATATCCCTGATAACCCGCGTGAAGATGACCGCAGCTTGACTGACCGTTTGTACGGGGGCGATAAACGCACGCGCATCCGGCAAGAAATTGTCTTGGGCATTGGCGGCATCCGGGCGCTGGAATTATTAGGGTTGCGCCCCGATATTTGCCATATGAACGAAGGGCATTCGGCATTCTCTGGGTTAGAACGCATTCGGATGTTGATGCGCGAAACTAGCTTGAATTTTTACCAAGCCAAAGAAATTATCGCCGCCAGCACGGTTTTCACCGTCCATACGCCTGTGCCTGCCGGGTTAGAACGCTTCGGCTATGATTTGATTGATGAGCATTTCACGGATTATATGCGTGAATTGGGCTTAAGCCGCGACCAATTTATTGATGTTGGGCGCGAGAATATGGGAACATACGAATTATTCTCCATGTCGGTGATGGCATTGGCGATGTCGTATGGCGCGAATGGCGTGGCAAAATTGCACGGTGTCGTCTCCCGCGATATGTGGCAATGGATGTACCCGTCTGTGCCAGTGGAAGAAATCCCGATTGGGGCTGTGACCAATGGCATTCATGTTCAGACCTGGGTCAGTCGTGAGATGGGAACGTTGTTAGACCGCTACCTGAGTCCGGCATGGCGCACCAGCGATTGGAAGCGCGAAACATGGGCAGGCATTGATAATGTCCCCGACTCTGAATTATGGCGCACGCATTCGCGGCGACGGGAACGCTTGGTGGCATTTTGTCGTGAACGCCTCAAGAAACAGTTACAACGGCGCGGCGCGTCAAAATCAGAAATCGAATCTGCTGAAGAAGTCCTGAATCCCGATGCCCTGACGATTGGGTTTGCCCGCCGCTTCGCCACCTATAAACGTGCTACACTCATTTTCCGCGATTTAAACCGCTTGCGGAAAATTTTGCACAATCCCGATTTTCCGGTGCAGTTCATCTTTGCGGGCAAAGCACACCCCCATGATAACGAAGGCAAAGCCTTCATCAAAGAAATTGTGCGGATTGCCAGCATGGAAGAATTCCGCCATTCGATTGTGTTTGTCGAAAATTATGATATGAATGTCGCCCGCTATTTGGTACAAGGCTGCGATGTGTGGCTGAATAACCCGCGCCGCCCCAAAGAAGCCAGCGGCACTAGCGGCATGAAAGGCATTTATAACGGCTGCCTGAACTTCAGCATTTTGGACGGTTGGTGGGATGAGGGGTATTCGTCCGAAGTCGGTTGGGCAATTGGCAACGGCGAAAATTACCCCGATAGTTTGGCAGATGAGCAAGACCGTATCGAAAGCGAAGCGTTGTATAATATCTTAGAAAAAGACATCATCCCCAAGTTCTACAATCGTGGGCGCGATGGTCTACCGCGGGAATGGATTGGCATGATGAAAAATGCCATTCGTGAAATTGCCCCATATTTCACAACGCATCGCATGGTGCAGGAATATCATCAGCACTACTACATGCCCAACTTTGAGCGCGTGACCAAAATGCGCGATTCCAACATGGCGAAGGCGCTGGATTACGTCAATTGGCTGAATCATGTGCGTGGTAATTGGAATCAAATTCGCGTCGTGTCAGTCAATGTCGATAAGCCCAGTGTCAGCATCGGTTCAGCAACAGAAGTGACAGCAGTTGTGCATTTGGGCGCATTAAAACCCAATGATGTGCGCGTGGAACTTTACAGCGGCACATTGGATACGCGCGGCAACATTGTTTATGGCGAAGTGATACCTATGAGCCTGAATGGTGACAATGGCAACAGTCACTATACATTCAAGACAACCCATAAATACCATGTTACAGGCGATTTAGGCGTATCAGTGCGCGTGCTGCCCAATCATGAATTTATGCATACGCCGTTTAAACCCGGCATGATTACTTGGGCATAAAACGAGCCGTTTAGGAAATTTTTGGTGTAAGGACACGGCGTGCCGTGTCCTTATAGTTTATTGTGTTACCCCCGAATCAAATTGGGAATATCGCGCAACTTGGGAAATTTACCCGCCAATAACGTCTGTACGCGGAATAACCGCCCTGCCACCCACATCAATAACGCCACGCATAACACCAAGAGCAGCAGGCTGATCGCAATTTCCAGCGGCGGCACAGTGGTCACATTCAGCCGCATCATCATCGCTATGGGCGCAGTCACCGGAATAATGCTCATCACAACAGGCAGTGTTCCATTGGGCGTTTGCACAAACACCGTGAACACATAAAACGGCAGCACCGCCATGATGCTGAACAACGCCACATATTGCGATGATTCGCGTAGTGACCCTGCCAACGCGCCCACCCCGGCATAAATGGCTGCAAACAACAAATACCCCAAGATAAAATAGACCAGCATCAGCGGCAAAATATCCATCTGAATCCGAATATTGAGCAGCACGGTCACGGTGGCAAAGGCTTCTAAATCAACGACGATGCGTAATGCCAACAGCAGCGCCGCAATCCAGACGACAATTTGCCCAATGCCCAACAAACTCATCGCCAGAATTTTGCCTGCCAACAATTGCCCCGGCGTCACCGACGATACCAGAATTTCAATGACTCTATTCTCTTTTTCTTCCACCACTGTTTGCAACAAATATGAATTTGTCAGGAACAGCGCCATCAAAAAGACGATGGTGAACACATAAATCATGAGAAAATCGGCATCTTCATCTTGGGCGGCATCGTTGGCACGCTGCAAATTATAGGGTTCAATTGTCACCGGTTCGCCCAAACGTTGCAGTAGTTGTGGGCTGGCATCGGGTGCCAAGGTGCGATACACCAATTGTTCGACGGGACCGTTATTCAGCAGCGATAACGAGAAATCCGGCAGATGCAGCGTAACGTCACCACTTTCCAGATAATCAGCGGCAATCACATAAAAGACATCCACTTCGTCGGCTTGCATCGCAGTTCGCGCCGCACTCTCATCAGGATAGAACTGCAAAATTTCGTGCAAGGCGGTGGGTATTTCTGTAAATTGCCCGGATAAATCTACAATTCCGGCATGTTCAATGCCATCAAAATCGAACTGACTCATGTCCGGCGCTGATGGTTCTTGCAAACTTTGGATAAAGTTGTAGCCAAACATCAGCACGAACAGAATCACTGGAATGCCAAAGGTGGCGAACAAATACCCTTTGCGGCGCACACCCCGCCACAATTCATATAGAAAAATCGTCCGAATGCTATTCATGCTTAACGCTCCTGTATCGCAGTGGCAGCAACAGTGCCGGTTTCAACTGAGCCACGAATCACGCGCCATAATTCACGCGGGGTAACGCGCTTGCCATACAGCAGCAATGCCCACCGGAAAATTTTGGCAGATGCCCACATGATGAAGACCGTCGTCAGCAGCATAATGACGATGCTCAGGATAATTTGTTCCGGCGGGATTATCGTGAATCCGGCACGCATCACCATGGAAATTGCCGATGTAAACGGAATCAACGTGAGCAAAACAGGCACACTCCCATTCGGATCCGTGATAAAAGTAAAAATCACAAACAGCGGAATCGCGGGCAGGATAGAAATGACCCCGGCATACTGCCGACTTTCTTGGTCACTGCCGGTAATCGCACCGATGCCCGCGTAGATGCTGCTGTAGAGAAAGTAATTCAGGATAAAATACACCAACGCCAGCAGCACCAAATCCGGCGGAATGACCACTGCCGATAAAAATGCGGTATCGCGCCCCAAATTCAACCCAACAAAACCAACAATGCCCCACACGCCAAGCTGCACCAAGCCTAACGCACCCAACCCTAACAACTTGCCCATTAACAATTGTGTCGGCGTTAGGCTGGTGATGAGCAGTTCCATGATGCGATTGCCTTTTTCTTCCACCACACCACCCATAATGAGCGTGCTAGTGATTTGGGTCGCCATCATAAAAATCATCATGAAGATGAACGGCGTTAGGAATAAGCCCAAAAATGCTGCCGGGTCGTCGCCAATGCGCCGCCCAGTATTTTCCATCACAACACTTGCATTCACTGGGTCACGCAGCAACTCTTCCGAAAGCGGGCTATCCACCTGCGCTGCCAAATGCGTCGCCATAAAATCTTCAATGGCATCTTGTAAGGGTTCGGGTGTGCTGCCATAGGCATACAGTTCGATTTTGCCACTCGTCAGATAATTTGCTGGAATGACAAAATACGAATCAATCGTTTCAGCATCCAGCGCGGCACGGGCAGCATCATTGGAGTCAAATCGTTGAAAGCCTTCGGGAGTAATGACATCTTCAACGAGAATCGCGGCATTATCCACATAGCCCACTTTTTCACCCGCCACTTCGCCATCAAGTGCTGCCGATGCCGAAACAAATGTAATCAGCACGACCAACCCAATCGTGAACAGTGGCGCACCGATTAAGCCCCACAAGAAGGAGCGTTTTTTGATATTGATGAGAAATTCGTGTTGTGCCACTAACCACATCTTGTTCATGATGCTTTATCCTCTCCAGCAACACGAATAAAAATGTCATCCAAGCTGGGAATCGCCAGTTCAAATTTTTCTATCTGCATCGTCGGCGATTGGGCAATCGCTGCCAGCACGCTATCGGATGTCGCATTCTCGGCAAGATGCAGCAGCGCACCGCTGCGCCCATTGCTGTGTGGCTCCACCTGTGTCACGCCCGGTAATGCCGCCCAATCGCCTTTGCCTTCCACGACAATGGCATGTAACGCGAATTGCTTGCGAATATCATCTACCGCGCCATAAAGTTTCTGCTGCCCCCGGCTAATCATCAGCATTCGGTCTGCCATTTCTTCCACTTGGTTCATCTGGTGAGTACTCATGACGACTGCCCCGCCACGCTGCCGGAAATCAAACAACAAATCGCGTATCACCATACGATTCACCGGATCTAAGCCGGAAAATGGCTCATCAATGATGATTAATTCCGGGTCATGAATCACCGTGACGGCAAATTGGACTTTTTGCTGCATCCCTTTACTCAGTTCGCTGACTTTTTTCTTAGCGAAATCCGCCAATTCCAATTTTTGCAGCAGCCCCATGGCTTTCTTATGGGCATCTTTACCCGCCATACCCTTGAGCTTACCCAAATACACCATCATCTCGATAACGGAAACTGATTTATACAATCCGCGTTCTTCCGGCAAATAACCCACACGATTTTTAGCGGCTTCGGTCAATTTGCCACCTAAGACCTCAATGCTGCCTTTATCCGGCTTGATGATGTCTAAAATCATGCGAATAGTCGTGCTTTTGCCTGCGCCGTTGGGCCCTAATAGGGCAAAAATTTCGCCCTTATATACATCAAAGTGAACATCCGCAACCGCCTGAAAATCGCCGTAGGCTTTGGCGATATGGCGGGTTGTAATGGCTGTGGTCGTCATCAGTTGACCTCCCCTGATTGAATTGAAAGTCCTTCTCTACTACGTAAATGCTTATGAACAGTTGTAAAATGACATTTTACATTCAACTGTTTTTCAAACATTCAACATTATTTTAATCATATTGTAGCTGATAAGTTCCCCAGTTATTGGGGGTTCGGGCGTATCCTATATAACAGCGTTTATGAGGATTTGATACGTGTAAAATAACACCCTACATTGGCAGGGTTGCAAGAGGATGGTAAACTCATAGCATGTCTTAAGGCATAATGGCGGCATATTGCGCTATGCTGTTAATATATTTTGGTATCGAAAAATGGTTTATCGCAGACCTTTTACCGTGCGAACCGGCAGCAACACACAACGGAGAAAGTTGCATGAAGAAAAATATCCTAGTCGTTGATGATGAAATCGGTGCCTTAACCCTGATTGGGATTATGCTAGAACGCGGCGGTTTCAGCGTCATGAAGGCAAAAGATGCTGATACGGCACTGGCAACCCTCGATCAGAATGAGCCAGATTTAATCATCTTGGATGTCATGATGCCTGGTACCAACGGAATTGACCTTTGCAAAATTATCCGCAAACGGCAGGATACCCATTCAACGCCCGTCCTGATTCTTTCAGCACGCGGCGATGCGGATAGTGTCATGCAAGGTATGGAAGCCGGCGCAAATGATTATCTGCCAAAACCCATTTTGCACCACGACTTGGTGGCAAAAGTACGGGCAATTTTGGCAAGTTCCAGCAATAGCTAAACGGATGATGGCTATTGGGACGAATTGTTTCGTCCCAATTTTATTCTTTTGCTATGACGGTGTAACCCCATATAACTCACGATAGATCGTGTAGTGGCTGTAGATGCGCTGTAAATAGGTGCGTGTTTCTGTGATGGTGATGGTCGTCATCATCAAATCCACATCACCACCCGATAACTTATACCAATCCAACGCCCGCCCGGGTCCGGCATTATAGGCAGCGAGGGTCGCGGCGGCATTGCGTTCAAAACGCCGTAACTGCTCATCTATGTAAAATGCACCAAACATTATCCCCGTATACGGGCGGAACAAATCACTCACTTGCCAATCAGTCACCCCCAAACGATTCGCAATATCTTGACCCGTAGCAGGCATCACTTGGGTTAGCCCTCTCGCGCCGGCACTGCTCACCGCTTCGGCATTATATAGGCTTTCCTGCCGAATCAACGCCAGCAGCAGCAGTGGGTCAAAGCCATATTTTTCGGCTTCGGTTGTGACCAAATTGGCATAATACGCCGGATAGCGCATCCGGGCGATATACGCAGGCACCTCCAATGTATTCTGTTTAGAAGCGATAATCACATCGGCAGCCGCCACAATCGAAGATAAATAAGCGCCTTGGTCACGCAAGAAAATCGCCAGTTGATACGAGGCTAAGGCATCCCCTGCTGTGCGCTTTTCATCCAATAAATCGGCAAATTCATCTAAGGCTTCGGTACGGGCGGAGACTGCCCATAATTCGCGTCCCCGAATGATGCGCGGGTCATTCTCTAAAGCGGGTGATAATTGTGATAAGTTACCGGGTTGTTCAATCGCAAATGTGGTGCGTAGCCATGCTTCTGATTCAGCTTGTCCGGCAGCTTCATCAAAATCAAATTGTACTTGCGCTGGCGGTTGGAATGGGATTCGTCCTAGCTGAATATCCTGCGCCCGCGCTGCAAAATAACTATCGGGCGCAGCCGCAATCGCTAACCCCAGTGCCGCTTGTGCTGAAGCCGTATCACCGCGCTGCTGTGCTAGACGGGCTGTCCATAAATAAGCGGCGGCTTGGTCGGTGCCGGTTGCCAATGTCGCCAAACGTCCATACAAATTTTCGGCAATTGCCCACTCTTGCGATGTTACTGCCGCTGATGCCGCCAAAAATAACCCGTTCATCGTCCATTCATCGTTAGGGAATTCTTGTGCCATCCGCAGAAAAATCTCGCGTGAGCGTACCGGGTCATTGTTCGTGCCGTATAAATAACCGGCTCGCCACAGTGCCTCGGCGGCGGTGCGCTGTAAATAGCCATAACTATCGGCAATGGCAATATAGCGCGTAATCGCAGCAGGAATATCCCCGGCTAAAAAGCGCGTGCGCCCTTGTTCCAGCAACGCATCCCCAAATAAAGGGTCGGTCGGATATTGCTCAATGATGGTTTGGAACGCTACTTCAGCAGCGGCGGTGCTGCCAATTTCACGATATGCTCGCCCTAGCAGTAAATAGAGTTCGGCTGGAATATCGGCTAACAGCGTCGTGGAAGAAAATTGATTAAAGGCTTCAATTGCGCCGTTATAATCGCCATAGAAAAAGCTGGTCTTGCCGCGCTTGAAGCCATCTATCGGCACGCCGCCTTGTAACAATGCCTGCATCGCCAAATATGCCGATGGTGTTTCGGAATAATTATCAAAGACGCGCCGCGCTCGTGATAAGCCCGGTTCGTTAAAGCCATTATCCAGCAATGCCCGCGCTGCCATATACTCCACCGAAGCGCGATATGGGACATTTTTGGCGAGTACTAGAATAGCATCATATTGAGCAATGGCATCTTCCAAACGCCCCACGCTCAACAAAATTTTGGCTACTTTTTCGCGCAATACCAACAGTGGCACCACCGTCCTATTTGCCTGCAATGCCAAATCATATGATACCAATGCCTCATTGGTTTGCCCCAATGCCAATTGAGCATCCGCGATGCGTTCATGAGCATAACTATCAATCAAGCCGGGGCGCAATGCGAGATATTGCTGAAAATCCGTGATGGCGGCTTGCCACTGTGATAAACCCAAGTAGGCATCACCCCGCAAAAAATAGGCTTGTGCTGCCCAGGCATCTTGCGAAAATTGGTCAATTAACAGCGTCAGTGCTGGGATTGCCTCTGTAAAAAGTCCTTCGCGTAGCGCCGTTTGTCCTAAATAAAATGCGGCTTCAGCACGAATCGCAGTTTCGACATTTTCACCTTGCCCCAACAACGCCTGATAAATTTGAACCGCCTGTTCGTAGTAACCATTTAGCCGCAGTTGTGCCGCTTGTGCCAAGGCGTCTTGCGGCGATGTGGCTAAGGTTGGCACGCTGCCCGCTGTGGGCAACACTGAAACATCCGTTGCCAAGGCTAGAGCATTAGTGCCACTGCTAATCGTCGTATCAGTGGGTGGCAGAACTGCCGGCACTGTCGTGGGAACAGGCGTTTCCGTCACAAAAACCACCGGATTCGGCGTTGCTGTAACGACAATCACCCCTTCGGCATTGGCGGTAGGCAGCGCATTCGTCGCGGTGACGAAGATAATATTTTCGGGATTAGGGGTAGGCAGTGCGGGCTGCGCCAAATTACATGCTGTGAGAAGAAACATCAGCAGCATAAAAAACCACAACAATTTTTGCATTCTATCGCCCTGAAACGCATGAGACCATTGGTTGCCATTATGCGAAACTTCAGGATAAACTGTCAATGCTGCCAGCATGACGGTTCACCACCGTTGTCTTCATGATGGGGTCAAATCACCCTTTAACCAAGGCAAGCCATAACCCACAATCAGATGTCCGGCTTCTGCCAGTGCCTTGCCCAGTGTGTCGGTATTATGAAACATCCACCAATAATCGCCCGATGGCAAAATTGCCACACCGAAATCTTCAACCACGAGGGCGCTGAGAGTACGTTGAGCATACCGGGGATGTTGACTTGGTTTGCCGCCGGGGGCATCGCTGCGTATCAATGTCACGCGAAACCGTGACGGAATACGCGCAGCATATTCGTTATCGGTGTAAACCAGCACCTGAAATTCAAGGTATGCCGTCAAACCATCGTCCAGCGATTTTTTGAAGCGATACTGCCCTGCAGCCCATTTTATGGGTTGTTCTTCCAATATATAACCCGCAGCCATCAATGCCTGCCCCATCACCGTGACGAGCAGCATCTTAAAATAATCCTGCATGGATTGGCGTTCTTCTAACATGGTTACAACCCATACTTTTTCAGGACAATCGCCCCTTTTTCTTGCATCATCAAACTCAACAAGCGGGCAATATTATAAGCATCATCCACGCCGCGATGATGCGTGCCTTCCATTTTTAGCCCAACCTGCTCAAAAGCAAAGGGGAGTCCTTTGCGCTCACCATAATGTATCTGAAAGACTTTTTTGAGGTTGGCATGTTTATCGTTAAAAGGATAACGCACATTGCGCCGTTTGCATTGTTCAAAAAACATGCGGCGGTCAAATGCGCCCCAACTCACCCACAGGCGATTACGCGAATCATAGTCTTGTTCGAGAATCGTGCAGGCGGCAAAAAAATCCATACCATCATGTGCTACCAATTCAGGCGTAATCGTGGTGAGTTGCGTGCAGAATGGGCTAATAATCGATTCGGTTGGTTTAACCAATAAGCCGCGTTTATCGCTGATTTCGTATGTTTTGGCATCCAACAAACACACGCCCACTTCAATAATCTCGTTGGTTTGTCCCGGCGGTGCTTTAAATCCCTCCCAACATGTTGCCTCTAAATCCACGATGATGATTTTGTCTTTATAGATTGCCAAAAGATTGTCCTATAATGATGATTACAATAACGATTCAAGTTCTGCAACAGTATTCACGGGGTTGGCACACACAAAATCGCGGCAGACATAGACGGTTGGTTGATTATTTTTGAGGGGGCGCTGACTCAGCAAGGGAATCATACTCTCACCCATAACCGCTTCTCGCGCCAGCGCCAAAATTGCATTCGGACGATAAGCGCGATTCACCGTTTGTAACAACGCTTTGGTTTCTGCCAACGCTGGATTGCCGACTATCGCAATTTCCTTCATGCCCATCGCCAGCGAATCCGCCGCGTTGAGTGCTTCGCCAAATGCCTGCGGGTATTGGTGCAGTGCCGGAATCAACGGATGCAGTGCCGATTGGGCGGCATCATAATAGCTGCCTTCGCCTGTAAATGCCGCCAAACGCAGCAGTTGTTTCGCCATCATGGAATTTCCGGCGGGTGTGGCATTATCCTGCAAAGTGCGCGGACGGACGATGAGTTTTTCATGGTCATGACTGGTATCATAAAAGCCTTGCCCATCATCAGCCGCGAAAAAGTACATGACGGCTTCTGCCAACATCCGCGCTGCCACAAACCATTTTTCGACAAACGTCGCTTGATACAATTCCAGCAATGCATCTATCAAATTAGCATAATCTTCCAGATAGCCGTTCAACCGCGCTCTACCGTCTTTATAGGTGCGATATAAGCGATGCTCCGGCGTTTGCATCTGTTCCAATAAAAATGTTCCGGCGCGTTCTGCGGCGGTCAAATAATCATCGCGTCCCAAAACCCGTGCTGCTTCTGCCAGACTTGCCAGCATCAAGCCATTCCAAGAGGTGATGATTTTATCATCCAAACCGGGGTGAGCACGCTGCGTCCGGGCGGCATAGAGGCGGTCTTTGATGAGCGTCAATTTGGCATGTAATTCATCAACCGTCAGCCCTAAGCGTTTTGCCACAATTACCGGGTCATTCGGTACAAACAGGATATTATACCCCTCAAAATTGCCACCGTTGGTCATGCCCCAATATTCAACAGCGATGTTGGCAGCATCCGGCACGTCATCCTTAATTGCCTGTAAAATATCTTCGATTTCGGCAATCGTCCAAACGAAAAATTTGCCTTCTTCGCCTTCGCTATCGGCATCGGTGGTGCTGTAAAAACCACCTTCCGGCGCGGTCATCTCGCGTAAAATATAATCATAAATTTCTTCGGCAATGCGCTTAAAAAAATCATCGCCCGTAATTTGCCATGCATGTAAATAGACGCGGCTCAATTGAGCATTGTCATAGAGCATCTTCTCAAAATGCGGCACCAGCCAAATCGCATCTACACTATAACGATGAACCCCCCCGGCAAGCTGGTCATAAATGCCGCCCTGCGCCATTTTGCGTAAGGTCAGCGTCACGGCATCTAACGACTCTTTATTTTGCGTGCGGAGATAATCGCGCAGTAAAAATTCCAAATTCATCGGATTGGGGAATTTGGGCTGTGTGCCAAACCCACCATTTTCAGGGTCTATATTGTGCCGCATGGTGGCGGCAGACATATTCAAAATCGCGGGGCTGATACCCATATTATCCGCATTGAGTTTTAGCTCAGTGCGGTCTAAGGCTTCAGTCAGGTTACTTGCTTGTTCTTCTAAGGCAGCACGCCGATTCACGAAGGCATCATGCACCGCCAATAATACCTGCCGGAACGATGGCATCCCATAACGCGGCTCTAGCGGATAATAAGTGCCACCATAAAATGGGCGACCATCCGGGAACATAAAGACCGTCATGGGCCAACCGCCATGCCCACGATTCATCGTCTGAACCGCTTGCATATAAATATCATCCACATCGGGGCGTTCTTCGCGGTCTACTTTGATATTGATATAGAGTTGATTCATCAGGTCGGCAGTTGGCTGATGCTCAAAACTTTCATGCGCCATCACATGACACCAGTGGCACGCGCTGTAGCCCACACTCAATAAAATGGGCTTGTCTTCCGCTTTGGCGCGGGCAAAAGCCGCCTCCCCCCACGCATACCATTCCACTGGATTGTCTTTGTGTTGCAGCAGATAGGGGCTGGTTTCATGTTGGAGATGGTTCATGGCACGCTCGCAATAATTTTGCTGATTTGGATAAGCAAAAATGTAGCACAGGGGGTAGAATTATTGAATGGGCAAGATACTTCAAGATAACATGAAGGCTTTTAACCAACCACCAAAACGCAAAGAACGCCAAAAATAATGCGTGTCACAGTTTAGTCGCGGGATTTTTACTGAGAAATGACCTAACAAGAAAATTTTGTAGCTGACTGCTGAAAGCTATTTACGTGTCGAAAATCAGAAATAATAACAAAACGAATTGTTACATTTACAAAACAGGCGCTTAAATCTTATGACCTACACTTTTGAAAAAATCGGGCGGTTGCCAGCACCAGGCGATAATGTGGCGATTGCGATTCAGACGTTGGATGCTGGAACAACGATTACATTTGGCGCTGAGACATGGCAACTCTCGCACACCGTTTTAGCCGGACATCGTTTCGCAGTTCAGCCTATTGCCACCGGCGAAAACCTGCTCTCGTGGGGACAGACCTTTGGGGTGGCACTGAAAACGATTGCGCCGGGTAACTATGTGTGCAATGCGGCAGTGCTGAACGAATTAAGCCACCGCACATTGGATTTTGCGCTGCCAGAACACCCCAATTTCGCTGACCAAATCGCGCCCTTTTCTTTTGATGAAACCACTTTTCAGCCTGCCCCACCGCTGCCGTTATATGAGCATTCACGTACCTTTGCGGGTTATCGGCGCTCTGGTGGGCGTGGTGTTGGCACACGCAACATGATTGTGCTGCTCGGAACATCATCTTTTACAGGCGGCTTCGTGCGCTTGCTAGAAACTCGGCTGAAACCCCTTGCAGAAAAATACCCGAATATTGATGGCATTGTGGCAGTGGCACATACCGAAGGCGGGCATGATAGGCTCAATAATCGAGAATTATTGCTACGAACATTAGCGGGCTTCATGGTGAATCCCAATGCGGGCGCAGTGCTGGCGGTGGATTACGGCAGCGAAGCCATGAATAACGCGGCATTGCAAGCCTATATGCAGCAGCATGATTATCCCTTGAATCACCTGTTGCATCAATTTATGACAATTTCCGGCTCTTTTGAACAGAGTTTGGATACTGCCGCGCATATTGTTGATGGTTGGTTGCACGCTGTAAATGCCATATCACGCACGCCCGAATCCGTGAAGCATCTCAAAATTGGGCTGCAATGCGGCGGCTCAGATGCTTTTTCCGGCATTAGTGCCAACCCCTTACTCGGACTCATCACCAAAGAAATTTTGCAGCATGGCGGCGCAGCGAATTTGGCAGAAACCGATGAACTCATCGGCGCAGAAACGTATATGCTCCATAATGTGCGCGATGCTGCCACCGCTAAAAAATTTTTGGCTACTCTGAACCGTTTTAAAACGTGGGCAGGATGGCACGGGCAAGCCGCGGAAGGCAATCCTTCCGGTGGCAATATGTATCGCGGGTTGTATAACATTTATCTCAAATCGTTGGGTGCAGCCATGAAACGCGACCCGCGCATCCGCTTGGATTACGTGATTGAGTATGGCGAACCCATGCCTGAAGCGGGTTTTTATTTTATGGACAGCCCCGGCAATGATTTAGAGAGTATCGCCGGACAAATTGCCTGTGGCTGCAACCTGATTTTTTTCACGACGGGCAATGGCTCTATCACCAATTTTCCGTTTGTGCCGACCCTCAAAATTGTGACCACCACCGAGCGTTATCATCTGTTAGAACGCGAAATGGATATTAATGCCGGGGCATATCTGGATGGCACCCCTTTAGAAACCCTTGCCGAAGCCGCGTTTGAATTAACCTTAGCGGCGGCTTCTGGGCAACGGGTCGCCGGGGAACGCGCCGGACATTCGCAAGTGCAAATCTGGCGCGATTGGCAGCAAACGCGCACGATTGCGTTAGACGCGATTCCGGTGCTGATGCATTACAGCGGCGACCCAGTGCAAATTTCGCTCGGAGAGAATACCGAAAAAACCGATTTTCATTATCCTGTTGTCCATAATCGTTATGGCACAGCCTCAGAACGGGTGGCGCTCATTTTGCCCACCAGTTTATGCAGTGGGCAAATTGCCCGCATGTGCGCCGCACAACTCAACGAACAAGGCAGCGGGCAAGCGATAGGCATTGCGCGTTTTGTGGCGCTGGTGCATACCGAAGGCTGCGGCTCATCCACTGTCACTGAATTAACCGATACCATGTTGGGCTATTTGCAACATCCAGTCGTGCATCATGCCTTATTATTGGAGCATGGCTGCGAAAAAACACATAATAGTTATTTTCGGCATGTCATGAGTGAAAGAGGTTTGGATAGCACACAATTTGGATGGGCAAGCGTGCAGTTGGATGGCGGCATTCAGAATGTGCTGCACAAAATGACGACATGGTTTGAAACGCAATTTGCGATAGATACTTTGCCAAACAGCACCACAGCGGGGTTAAATACGCTGCGCTTGGGTTTGCTGACCGATGGTGCTATAGCTAATACTATGGCAGAGCATTTAGCGAGATTGACCCAACAAATTGTTGCTGCTGGCGGCACGGTAGTCACACCCATGAATGATGCGTTATTGCAAAATTCGTTGTATCAACGCCAGCTTAAATTAAATGACCCGCTGCCCACACTCGGTTATGCCCAACCTTTCGCTAAAGCTGGACTACATCTGATGGCAGCGCCTACGCAAAATACCGCTGAAATTATGACTGGTCTCGGTGCAACCGGTGTGGATATGCTGCTCGTCCACATTAGCAAACGTCCATTGCCGGGGAATCCCTTGCTTCCGGTCTTGCAAATCACCGGGGATGAGGCTGTCGCAAAACATCATGCGGCAGATTTAGATGCTGTTTTTTCGGCAGATGCTTCAGTAGAAATGATGCTGACTCTACTAGAAAAAACGCTGCAAAAAAATTACTCGCCGCGTTCAGCACAATTAGGCAACATGGATTTTCAAGTGACACGCGGCTTATTGGGCATTTCGCTTTAATACTGCATAGCATTTGTGGCTTTTTGCTGTGCGAGCAGCGCCAATTCACACGCTAGAAACCACTGTGCTTGCAAATTGGCAGTTTGCGTGCGATTCAGCACATCATCAATGAGTTGTTTGCCATACGGCAGCGGGTGATTCGCGCAGTGAATATACTGTGTTCCCCGGCGGTCAACCAAGAACAAATGGCTATCGTCGGGGCGTCCGGCAATATCGATATTTTTTCGCAGTTCGATGTACCCCTCCGTGCCGAGCAGGAATAAGCGCACATCGCCCCATGTTGCCAGTCCATCCGGCGTCAGCCAATCCACCCGAATAAAGCCGCTGGCTGTTGCGCTACGAATTAATATTTCGCCAAAATCTTCCATATTGGGGAATTGGGTATGATGCACCAAATCCACACGGGCGCTCAGAATCTCGGCATGGGTGCTGTTGGTGAAATACAAAAATTGGTCAATCTGATGACTGGCAAGGTCATTCAAAATGCCGCCAAACAAGCGTTTATCATATGCCCAAGCCGGGCGTGGGATATGCCCCAACAGCCGATGGGGACCAAAACCTGTTGTTTGAATCACCTGCCCTATCGCGCCAGCATGGACTAATTCGCCGGCTTTCACGGTGGCGGCATTATCAAAGCGTTCTGAAAAATGAATCGCGTAAATACGCCCGGTTTCTGCCTGAACGCTTTTTACTTGTTCAAGTTGTGCCAGCGATACAAAGGCAGGTTTAGCGACCGAATAATCTTTGCCGTGCTGCATCACCCGTATCCCCAAGGGCGCACGCTCATAAG
>JALHOR010000069.1 GCA_022842885.1 Anaerolineae bacterium | reverse complement strand
ACGCTGCTGCCTAACGCGATTCCGACATCGCAAGCAGTCGCTACTACCACTACTATTCCGTTCCCAACGCGCATTTCGGTGTTTCCAACTTCACAGGTGGTTTTGCCACCCGTGAATGCGCTGCCAACGGCGACATCCATGCCGCTTTCGATTGTGATTATTTCACCACTGCCGAGCAATCTTATTGCCGGAAACGTGCAAATATTGGGGTCTGCCATTCACCCCCAATTCTTGCAATATCGTCTCGAATTCGGTCCCGACCCGAACCCCAATAATTTGTGGTTCCCGATTACAGGCATTGTGCAAACACCCGTGTTGAACAGTGTTCTAGGCATTTGGAACACCAATACAGGCGGTTCATCCGATGGGTTTTATCAAATCCGGTTGCGGGTGTTCCTGCGCGATGGCAGCCAGCAAACTACCGTTGTCAACAACATCAAAATTCAGAATCGCAACCCAACGCCTGTACCTTCCAACACGCCCAGCCTTGACCGCCCGATTGCGGCATTCACCCAAGATTTCACATCGGGAACTGCGCCGTTGGTCGTGAGATTTTTCAACCAATCACAGGGCAATATCAATTCGTATTTCTGGAATTTTGGCAATGGCAACACCAGTGCCGAATTGAATCCGGTGCAAACATTCACTCAGCCCGGCATTTATAATGTGTCGCTGTTGGTGCGTGGTCCCGGTGGCGAAGCCAATGTCACACGGCAAATCAGCGTGACCAGTTTGAATGCCCCCACAGCCGCCTTCGTGCCGGATAAAGTTAGTGGTGTTGCGCCATTGACCGTGAATTTTGTCAATCAATCCACTGGAACGATTACAGGTTATAAGTGGGATTTCGGCAATGGGCAAGAAAGCACCGCTGTTAATCCATCGAATACCTTTAATGCTGTTGGGACGTATAACGTCATTTTGACAGCAACGGGACCCGGCGGCTCAAACAGCGTCGTCCGCCAAATTACGGTGACGAATCCCCAAATCCCTGAACCTGTCGCTGATTTTGAACCAAGTAAGACCACTGGGCTAACGCCTTTAACCGTGACTTTCGTCAACAAATCTACTGGTCAAATCACGCAATATTTGTGGGATTTTAACGGCGATGGCATCACCGACAGCGTGGATAAAGACCCGACACAATCCTACACGACTAGCGGCACTTTCACGGTCAAATTAACGGTGATTGGTCCCGGCGGGCAAAAATCCAAATCTGTAGACATCATTGTGCAAGCGCCGCCCAATGCCCCGGTTGCCAATTTTACCGGGACGCCTTTAACGGGAACTGCGCCGCTGCAAGTCGTGTTCAACAATACCACCACTGGAACGGCAACATCGTATGCTTGGGATTTTGATAATGATGGGCAGCCTGATAGCACCGAAACTAGCCCAACCCATACCTACCCCAATCCCGGTACGTATGTCGTCAAATTAACAGCAACGAATGCCGGCGGCTCCACGACGAAACAAGAAACCATCAGCGTGTTGCAGCCTGTTGTACCACCGGATGCTTTGTTTAGTGTGGATGTGGATAATGGTGCAGCACCCTTAACGGTCACTTTCACTAGCACTTCTACCGGAACGATTGAAAGTTTTGAATGGGATTTTGGTGATAACAGCGCCAAAAACACCACCGATAATCCAGCAATCCATACCTATACGACGGCAGGCGCTTATAATGCCACGCTGAAAGTTGCTAACTCTGGTGGACAAGATACGATTAGCCTGACTATCAATGTCGGTGCGCCACTGCCCGATGCCCCGGTTGCGGCATTTGTGGCTGACCCCACTACTGGCAATGCGCCATTAAATGTCACTTTCACTAATACCTCTACGGGTACAGTCGAAAGTTTCGGTTGGGATTTTGATGGCAATGGCAGCGCGGATAACACCACCGACAATACTGCCACCTTCACCTATAATACCGAAGGTACCTATAATGCCACGCTCAATGTAACCAACAGCGGCGGGTCAGATACCATCACCGTGCCGATTACCGTAGGCGCTCCGTTGCCCAACCCGCCCGTTGCTCAATTCAACGCCAATCCGACGACAGGTAATGCACCGTTGGATGTGAGCTTCACCAACACCTCCACGGGAACAGTAGATAGCCTGAGTTGGGATTTCAATGGCGATGGCGTAGCCGATAATACCACCGATAATACAGCGACGTTTACCTTCGCTACTGAAGGCACTTATAACGCCTCGTTGACGGTGACGAATACGGGTGGTTCGGACACGATTGCCATTGCGATTACGGTGAGTGCCGCCATTCCAAATGCCCCAGTTGCCGATTTCACGGTAGATTTCACCAATGGCACAGCACCCCTAACGGTAACTTTCACCAATACATCGCAAGGCACGATTGATAGCTTCGCGTGGGATTTTAATGGTGATGGCACAACCGACGATACGACCAGCAATCCGGCGACGTTCACCTACGGCACAGAAGGCACTTATAATGCTACACTCACTGTCACCAATACAGGCGGTTCAGACAGCCTAAGCATTGCCATTACCGTCGGCGCCGCTATTCCGAATGCCCCAGTTGCTAATTTCACGACGGATATCATCAGCGGCACAGTGCCTTTAACCGTGACCTTCACCAATATGAGTACCGGCACAGTAGACAGCTTTGCATGGGATTTCAATGGGGATGGCACACCCGACGATACCACCAGCAATCCGGCGACGTTTACCTATACTGCCGAAGGCACATACAATGCCACGCTGACGGTGACGAATGCGGGCGGCACAAATACATTCACCGTGCCTGTTGTCGTCAGCCCTGCCGCACAGCCCCCGGTTGCCAGTTTTACAGCGAGCGCCAATTCAGGTGATGCGCCTTTAACTGTGATATTTACGAATACCTCAACGGGTACAGTGAATTCGTTCAGTTGGGATTTCAACGGCGACAACATTCCTGATGACACAACGAATAATCCAGCAACATTCGAGTTCACAACCGCAGGCACATTTACGGTAATTTTGAGCGTGACTGGTGCTGGACAAACAGTGACCAGCAGCCAAACCATTACGGTCAATTCGGCGGCACCGACACCGCCGCCGAACCCGCCTGTGGATATTATTTATGCTGCTGACAACGAGTTGTATCTCATCAAAGCTGATGGCACTGGTACGATAAATCTCACCAACAACCCTGCCAATGACAGCCAGCATATCATCGCGCCTGACGGTGCAAAAATTGCGTTTGTCAGTGACCGCGACGGCAACGAAAACTTGTGGATTCTCAACATCAATGATTTGAGCGTCACCCAAGTAACCTTTGACCCCGGTGCCGATACGCAGCCTGTTTGGTCAAGCGATGCATCCCGCCTGATGTTTGTGCGCGGCGGCAACATCTTCACCATTAATGCTGATGGCACTGGCGAAACGCAGGTCACATTCGATAATACCAATAGTCAGCCTGTGTGGTCGCCGGATAACAGTAAGATTGCCTATGTCTCCAATAACACAGGCAATAACGACATTTATGTGATGAACGCCGATGGCACGAATATCATCAATGTCACCAACGAGTCCAATAACGATGTTGACCCACAGTGGTCGCCGGACGGCAGTTTGATTGTGTTCACATCCAGTCGCTTTGGGGATGATGATATTTTCACCATGAATAGTAGCGATGGGTCAAATGTGCAGCAATTGACCGATGATACCAACAATGACCGGCAGCCCACTTGGTCGCAAGATGGTTCAAAAATCGTCTTTGTGTCGAATCGCGGTGGTGCTGATGGTCTTTACCTGATGAACGCCGATGGCAGCAATGAACTTCAGTTAATTGCCACGCCCATCAATGGCACGCTGCCACGGTGGCGCTACATCCCATAAACTAAATTGTAAACGGCTCTCGCCCGATGGGGCGGGGGCTGTTTGTTTTTTTACTAAACTGCTACGATTAGCCCATGTCATCGAAAAATCCTTCGCCTAAAATTGATTATTACGAAGCTGAAATCGCGGCTGGTTTAGAAGATATTGCCAGCCATGAATTGATTCAGTTGCGCGGTCTCCAGCTTTTATCTGCCAAAAAACAAGTTCCCGGCGCGGTCAAATTTGTTTATGAGGGCAACCTTCAGAAATTGTTGCTATTCAAGACCGTGACCGCTATTTATAGTGTTCAGCAGCATCCTGTTCCCCGCCCCAAAGCCCTATTAGGACACCAATATTTTCATGCGCTGGTGCAGCAAATTCAGGCGGCTATTGCCCTCAATCCTGCCTATCCTATCAAAACCTTGGCGATTAATGCGGCGGGTTCGGATTCGTCAGTGATGCTGCGGCTCAAACAAGAATTAGCAACCCATTTGGGGCTGCAACCCGCCGAAGATGTAGGCGATTGTCTCATCCGAATGCGACAAAATCCGGCGAAAACCGCGTGGGAAACCCTCGTGCGTTTGTCGCCGCGCCCATTGTCTACCCGTCCTTGGCGCGTTCATGATATGCCCGGTGCGTTGAATGCCGCTGTTGCCCATGCCATGATTGTGCTATCCCACCCATCCCCAACGGATATATGCTTGAACATTGGCTGCGGTTCAGGCACAATTTTGATTGAACGTTGGCGACATACTGCCGCCAAGCAATACATTGGATGTGATTTAGATATAACGGCGCTTCAATTTGCTCAAGCCAATAGTGCGGCTGCTAAAACTGGATCATCGCTTCAATTTTTGCTAGCAGATGGGCGCACGTTGCCGCTACCAACTGCCAATGTTGACCGTCTGTATGCCGATTTGCCGTTTGGTCAATTGGTCGGGTCGCATGACGAAAATCGCACCTTGTATCCCGCGATTCTGGCAGAAGCAGCACGAGTGGCAAAACTAGGCGCAACGTTTACAATCATCACGCACGAAGTCCATTTGATGGAAGAAGTCTTAGTCAATCAATCCGCATGGCAAACAGAACATATCCGTATGGTGACATTGCGTGGGTTGCACCCTCGCATCTTTGTCTTGGTACGGGCTTGAGGGTGGCAATATGGCGCATCGTGTTTTTATTTTGTTGGTATTTTTGGGCTTATTTTTAGCGGCTTGCCGCCCCCAAGTGGAACAAGAAACGTATATTGTGGCATTGGTCGCTGATGGACGGGAACGCCGCTTCCAATTGGCAGAGCCATTCACAGTAGAAGAATTTTTGCGTCAGACCGATGTAAATATCGAAGTTGGTGAGACCGATAGGCTCACACCACCGCGCTTCACCCAATTGACCGACGGGATGCGAATTACGATTGTGCGTGTAACAGAAGAAACCACCTGCGAACAGGAAGATATTCCTTATCAACAAGAAACCATCTTAAACGAAGGGCTACAGCCCGGTGAGCAGCGTATTTTGCAAGTCGGCAAAAATGGCACACAAGAAGTATGTTATCGTATCACGTATGAAGATGGTATTGCTGGCACGCGCATTCGTACCGGGCAACCCACCATTATTGAAGCGCCCACCAATGAAATTCTCATCATTGGTCTGGAAACGACAGTTGAACCAGTCCCAGTAACAGGCACACTCGCCTATATCAACAATAACAATGCGTGGGTGATTCAAGGTAACAGCATCAACAAACGCCCCCTCACCACCACAGGCAACTTGGATGGGCTGGTACTGGATTTATCGGCAAATGGGCAGCATCTCATCTACACTGCCGATCCGGTAAACGAAGATGAGTTTATTAACGAATTGTGGCTGATAGAAACTAGCGGTAATCTACCCGCAGTCAAACTGGTGCCAACCGATGTTTTATACGCGGAATGGTTGCCAGAAGCAGAAAACACCATTAGTTATTCTACGGGTGAAGTCCAAAATATTTTTCCGTTTTGGGACGCGCTCAACAATGTACTCACGATTCAGATTGACCTAGCGACCGGTGAATCGCTCAATGTGCGCCAAATCGTGGATGAATCACTCGGCGGTTTATCGGGTTGGTGGGGAACAATCTATAAGTGGTCGCCCAATGGCACACAACTTGCTTGGGTACGGGCAGATTCTGCGGGGATTGTAGGTGAAGATGGCGAGTTTGTACCATTAGTTGAATATCCCTTGTTTCGCACATCGCAAAATTGGTCTTGGCGTGCCAATCTATCGTGGTCATGGGATGGCGCACTGCTGCTCACGACCGGTCATGGCGACCCATTAGGCAGCGAACCACCGGAAGCCAGCCCAGTATTTGATATTGTGGCAGCGAGTATAGAGAGCAATTTTGAGGCAAAAGTAGCCGAAAGTGCTGGCATGTGGGCGGGGGCGCAATTTTCACCGCGTTTATCGCGCCCTGATGCCCAATATGAATATGGTTATATTGCCTATTTACGAGCGCGTGAACCCTATAATAGCATCAATGGCGAGTATGATTTGGTCGTTGCAGACCGCGACGGCAGCAATGCCCGTGTCATTTTCCCACCCACTGGTCAACCCGGCATTCAATCCCAAATTACCGGGCTAACTGCCCATGATTTCGCTTGGAGTCCTGATGCCCGCCAAATTGCGGTGATTTATCAGGGCAATGTCTGGATTGTTGATGTTGAAACCCAAGTCGCTCACCAAATGACCTTTGATGGTCAATCCAAATTCCCCATCTGGTCGCCATGAACCGACAATTATTCGTCTTTTTCACAGCCTTACTCGCGCTGACCGGTAGCTTAACAGCAGTTTTTGCCACCATAACCGAGCGTGATTTTCAATTACGCGGGTATGTGGATGCGACCCAAGCCCCTGAGTTGCCGTATCGTCTGCCGCGTTTAGGCGTCAATGTGGAATTGTTGCAATACACACCTGATGAATTACGGCAGCATTTCGGCTGGATGCAGCAAGCAAATATCACTTGGATACGCCAATTTGCGTATTGGGATGAGATTGAGCCACAACAAGGCGATTTTCAATGGGAACAATGGGATGTTATTTTCGCAACACTGGCAGAATTTCCCGATTTACGCCCAGTGATTGTTTTCATGAACACGCCAGCATGGGCGCGACCCGAACCATTTGCTGCTGAACGCACTGCCCCACCGCATGACCCCGAAGATTTGGCTCGCTTTGTGCGCGAATTTGCGCTGCGTTATGGCATACAGGTGGATTTTTACCAAATCTGGGATGAACCCAATTTAGATGATGCTTGGGGATTCGGTGAACCCCGCCCGGCAGAATACGCCGCCCTACTCGAAAGTGCCTATACAGCTATCCATAGTGCCGACTCCGTTGCCACGATTATCGCGGCTGCCCTTGCTCCCACGCAGGAAATAGGCGGGCAAAATATCAGTGACTTGCTCTTTTTGCAGGATTTGTATGCGCTAGGTGCCGCCGATTTTATGGATGCCGTCGCTGCCAAACCCTACGGCTTCGATTCATCACCCGATGACCGCACGGTAAACGCCAAAACGCTTAATTTTTCACGCATTATCGCCCTGCGCGAAATCATGCTAAAAAATGGTGATGGCAAAAAGGCGCTGTGGGCGAGTCATTTTGGTTGGAACAGCCTACCCGAAGATTGGTCAGGCGATGCTTCGATTTGGGGCAGTGTTAGCGTCCAACAGCAAATAGATTACACCCTAAACGCCATCATCCGTGCTGACCGCGAATGGGCGTGGCTGGGCGGTTTAGTCTTGCATCATTGGCAACCAGCCGTCGCACATGATAATCCACAATGGGGTTTTGCACTCATCAATCAGCAAGACAAACCCTCTGATTTGTGGCAGGCACTCTCCCAAAAGCCAAAAATGGATGTTGCTCGTGACGGACTCTATCATCCTGTAACGCCGTTTGCGCGTTACAGCGGCTTATGGACATTCAGCCGACGGGGTGCCGATATTGGTTGGCTGGAAACCAGCGATAGCCAATTGGAATTTGACTTTTATGGGCGCGATGTGGCGCTGCTGCTGCGTGAAGATGATTATGTCGCGTTTTTATATCCACAAGTAGATGGACAACCTGCCAATGCTACCCCCCGCGATAGCAGCGGCAATGCGTATCTGTTTCTCCGTAGTGCCAGTTCAGAACCTGAAACCAATCTCAATTTAGTCTCCCAAAATTTGCCTCTGACGAATCACACTCTCCATGTCATTGCCGATAAAGGTTGGGATAGATGGGCATTGGCGGGCTATGCCGTCAGCAGTGGCAATCGCGCTGAACCCTATCAGCGACAAATCAATATCGGCATCGTCACAGCATTATTCGCGGGCATCGCGGTTTTTGTCACGGGATGGCAAATTCAATGGCAGCTTTTTTTCGCCCCTATCTTTGGCTTTTTGCAGCGCATTGGGCAAACCGGACAATTTTTCATCAGTGCGGTTACATCGGTGGCGATGATACTTGGGTTACTGATGACTTGGGGCGATGGTACGAATAATATTTTTTCGCGCTTATTGCTCCAACCAGATAAACTCAAAATTGGCGCAAGCACCTTACCGCCAGAAATTCTCCTCAGCCTCATTCTAACGCTAGTCACGGGCGGACTGATTCTATTGCAACCGGGTTTTATCCTGACACTGGCGGCAGCCAGCATCTTGTTTATAGTAATTTACAATCGGCTGTATCTGGGCTTATTGTTGACATTGTTTTATGCGCCGTTTTTCCTGTTCCCCGTAGAGCTTTACATTTTTGCTTTTCCAATGGTCGAGATTCTCATCTTAATTACAACCGGCGCATGGCTGCTGCGCTGTTTGGTCACATGGGGACGCGCCCGCCAAAGTGCTAATGCCGCATTTCCCACACCCGCGCTCACAACTCAATTACAAAAACTGAGTCTATTAGATTGGGGAATTGCTGGCTTGGTAGTGATGGGTTGCGTATCATTGTTATGGACGACACGATTAGACCCGGCTATTACCGAATTACGCACCTTAATCATTGAACCCGCCCTGTTTTATTTGATTTTTCGCACCACACCCCTCACCCGCCGCAATATCATTAGCTTAGTAGACACACTAATTATTGCTGGCGTGGCGGTGGCGGTGATTGGTTTATTTTTATATTTTCGTTGTGTCATGATAGATATTTGCGTATCCGTGATTGAAGCCGAACAAGGCGCACGCCGTCTCGCCAGTGTCTATGGGTCGCCCAACAATGTTGGCTTGTTGATGGGGCGCTGTATCCCGTTTGCCTTGGCATATCTGCTGGCAAATATTGACCGTAAACGGCGAATCTTTGGTGGGATAGCATTAGGAGTTATGCTCTTTGCCGTGCTGTTCACACAAAGCGTTGGGAGTATTGTATTAGGCATTCCCGCGGGCATTTTGACGGTGGTACTTTTGCAATATGGCAAGAAAGCGATTTTGCCGCTTGGGGCTTTGGGTGCTATTGGCACAATCGGTATTTTGGTTTTAACTCAGATTTCTGCCCGATTCGCCGCCCTGCTCAACTTTTCTGATAGTACCGGTTTTATTCGGTTGCGTTTATGGGAGAGCAGTTTTGCCATCTTACGTGATTTTCCATTGACAGGCTTGGGACTCGACCAGTTCTTATATTATTTTCGTAGTCACTACATTCGCCCCGACGCCATCTATGACCAAGATTTATCACATCCTCATAATGTCATATTGGATTTTTGGATACGCATAAGCATCATTGGCGTTCTGCTATTTATTTTGCTGCAAATTGGATTTTGGCGTTTATCATGGCAGGCGTATCAACGGTTTCGCCACAGTCATGCACTGTATCAGGCGATAACCATCGGTGCGATGGGCAGTATGGTAGCATTATTGGCACATGGCTGGATTGATAACAGCGTCTTTGTAATTGATTTGGCGATGCTTTTTGTCTTTGTTTTAGGGCTAATATCACACCTCACGAACACCCGTGCTATTGACGAAGATTACAAATAATGATGTAATCTATGAAAGCATAGCAGGATGTAACCAACATGAAGGCAAAGGTCAACAAAACCACTATCAAGTTGATACAGGGTGATATTTTGGCATCGAAAGTAGATGTCATCGTCAATTCCACTGACCCAACACTCACTGTATCACCACGCCTTGCTGCCGCTGCTGGCATCATTGTGGAACAAGAATGTCTGATGATTGGCTGGTGCGAAGTCGGTGGCGCTGTCATGACTTCGCCGGGAAAATTGAGCGCCCAAAAACTCATCCATGTGGTGGGTCCGCGCTGGGGCGAGGGCAGTGAGCGCGGCAAATTGGCAAATGCCACTTGGGAAACTCTGCGCCTAGCAGAAGAAAATGGCTATCGCTCAATTGCCTTTCCCGCCATTGCTACCGGGTCAGTAGGCGGCTATCCCGTTGAAAACTGCGCCCGCATCATGCTACAACAAATCGTAGACTTCACGTTTGAACCCCTAAAAAATCTTCGTGAAATCCACATCTGCATAGATACTGAATCGGAATTGCAAGTATTCACACGCGAATTAGAACGTCAATTGGCGACCTTAAAAGACTCAGACAACGGCAAAGTCCCCGCCGTATGAGCCACAGTTGTTAGAGTTTCTTTATCAATATAAAAACCAATGCTCCCACAAGGATGCAGCCGTAAATCTGTATTGGGTATGAAAAAAAGCCATACCCCATTGTGGGGGTCTGTGTTAGACTTTTTCCCGTTTTAGTTCCACTTGCCAAGCAAAGGAAAAATAGATTGCGTATCCTCATTACCGGCGGAGCCGGTTTCGTTGGTTCACATCTGGGTGATCGCTTTTTATCGGAAGGTCATCGCGTGGTAGCGATGGATAATCTGATTACTGGAAATATCAACAATATTTCTCATCATGCCGGCAACACCAATTTTGAGTTTATTCATCATGATGTCAGCAACTATATTTATGTGCCTGGCGAGATTGATGCAGTGTTACATTTTGCTTCGCCTGCCAGCCCCATTGATTACCTCAAGTACCCTATCCAGACACTTAAAGTCGGCGCCATGGGAACCCATAATGCTTTAGGTTTGGCACTCGCCAAAAAAGCAAAATTTGTGTTGGCATCGACATCGGAAATTTATGGCGACCCATTGGTTCACCCCCAAGTGGAAACATATGCCGGGAATGTAGACCCCATTGGTCCTCGTGGCGTTTATGATGAAGCCAAACGCTATGCCGAAGCACTGGTGATGGCATATCATCGGACGCATGGGTTAGATACGCGCATTGTGCGTATTTTTAACACTTATGGACCCAGAATGCGGTTAGATGATGGGCGCGTCGTGCCGAACTTTATCGGGCAAGCCTTACGCGGCGAACCACTCACCGTCTATGGTGATGGCAAACAAACCCGCTGCTTCCAATATGTTACCGATTTAGTTGAAGGTATTTATCGCTTGTTGAATACCGATTTCCATGAACCCGTCAATATTGGTACAACGCAAGAACTAACTATGGTGGAATTTGCCGATGCAGTGAACGAAGTTTCTGGCAATACCGCAGGCATCATCTATAAAGAAGATTTGCGTATCAAAGGCGATCCCCAAACCCGCCGCCCGGATAATACCCGCGCCAAGCAAGTTTTGGGTTGGGAGCCAGTTGTGCCGTTATCCGATGGTCTAAAATTCACGATTGAATATTTCCGCAAGGTGCTGTGAGTCGTAGTCTTTACAACCCAGATACTCGTATATTTTTCGGGTTTTTCTGGGTTTTGATTGCCATTTTTGCGGGTGTCGCTAGTGTTGCGCTGCCGCCTGTTTTGGTGTTGGCAGTTGTGTTAGGCAGCATTTTGATATGTCTGATGGGCATCACCCCATTAGCCGCATTAACCATGCTGTTGGTACTTGCACCTCTCCGTACCCTTATTACCACTGAATCGCCGCTGCAACTGCCACTCGATATTGGACAGATTTTGTTTTTGTTCTTTGTTTTCGTGTGGGCATTACATCGCATTCTCCACCAAAAAACCGTGTTGATTTTTCAAACTTCGCCCATTTATATCCCAATCCTGCTGTTTTTGATGGTGGGCGGATTAACCGTCTTTAGTGCCACATCTCTAACTGCTTGGCTGACGGAATGGCTCAAATGGTGGATTATCGTGGCAATGGTCACGTTTATCCTAAATCTAGGGCGCGGTGCAAATTGGGAGTGGATAGCCTTTGCAGTGGTTTTATCCGGTGTGGCGAATGCTTGTGTTGGATTATATATCTATTTTGGCGGCAGCGGTGCCGACCATTTGCTTATCAATGACAATCGCTTCCGCGCATTCGGCACATTTGGGCAACCGAACCCCTTTGGTGGTTTTTTGGGGCTTATCATTCCTATCAGTTTAATGATGTTCTACGGTTACACCATGCGAATAATTCACCATCGGCGCATCGTAGGAAAATGGCATTTTCGCGCAGTATTGCCTATCATTTTTTATGCAACAGCCACCCTCCTCATGTTAGGAGGGGTTTTCGCCTCTTGGAGTCGTGGAGCATGGCTAGGCTTAATCGTTGCCTTGGGTGCAATCACTTTTGCTTTGCCACGTAAAACATGGAGGAGTGTTGCATTACTAGCATCCGGGGCAGTAATGCTAGGAGTATTATGGTTCAGCGGGCTGCTGCCTGATTCAGTTACCAATCGCATCACCAGTTCTACTGCTGAATTTTTTGCATTTGATGATGTGCGCGGTGTGGATATTACCCCCGATAATTATGCGGTTGTAGAACGTCTCGCCCATTGGCAGGCAGCACTCAATATGGCACAAGCCCATCCTTGGTTAGGTGTTGGGCTTGGTAATTACGAGATTGTATATGATCAATTTAGGCTGCTAAATTGGCATTTTCCATTGGGGCATGCTCACAATTACTACTTGAATATTCTCGCAGAGGCTGGAATAATTGGACTTTTTGGGTATGGGTTGTTATGGGGGAGCATTGTGGGGTTCACTTGGAAAGCACGCCGACTTCCTGATATTCTACAACGCGCAATGGCAGTAGGATTATTAGGAACATGGGTCTATCTCGCTTTCCATAGTCTTTTGGATAACCTTTATGTCAACAATGTGTTTATCCATTTGGGAACATTGTTGGGTCTCCTAGCACTCATTTACAAAAATCATTATCACACCATCACATACCGATAAACCATGTCAACTGCTGCACAAGCACCCACCGAAACACCCAATCGTACCTTGCGAACCCCGTTAGATAGGCTTTATGTTCGTATCGCGCAACGTTTGGGGGGCAGCAAAGCTAAAGAAGTCGAGCGTTTTCTGAAATTTGCCACGATTGGCGTGATGGGTGCCATTGTGGATTTTGGCACGCTTAACCTTTTGCACGCTACTCTGCTACCGCCGGAAAACACGCTTAATGTGGGGTTATCGGCAACGCTGGCATTCATTGCCGCCATTTTGAATAACTTCTTGTGGAATCGCTTTTGGACATATCCTGACTCGCGGTCACGCTCTATTCGGCGGCAGCTTACACAATTTTTCATTGTCAGTACGGTTGGGTGGGTTGCCCGCACAATTTGGATTACAGCAACTTATGCCAGCATGGGGGTTTTAATCGTCAGCATCATTCAACTCATCAATCCAGATTATGTCGCAACAGAACTAGCGACCAATCAACTAGGGGCAAATTTCTCGCAATTGATTGCCGTTTTTGTGGTGATGATTTGGAATTTCTTTGCCAATCGCTATTGGACTTACAACGACGTTGAATAAATCTTTAACCAGCTTCGTTAATTGAGAACTGCTATTTTTAGGTGGGAAATGACCATGACGCAATTAGCTGGTGAAATTCAAACAAAACGTGCCCTCAAAACCCCGGTTGATGGGTTATATGCCCGCATTGCTTATCGGATTGGGGGCGAAACCAAATCAAAGGAAGTAGAACGCTTCCTTAAGTTTGCAACCGTAGGCGTGTTAGGTGCAGTGGTAGATTTCGCAGTGTTGAACATTCTTATCAACACTATATTACCACCCCTCAACAGCACCGGCGAACCGCAAGGGCTTATTTTTCCTATCGGTGATGGTTTCTTGTTTGAAAATGTGGGCATTGCCACAACGATTGCCTTTGTTATGGCAGTTCTCAGCAATTTTGTTTGGAATCGTTTGTGGACATACCCAGAAACACGCGGTAAACATCTGCGTCGCCAATTGGGGCAGTTCGTGGCTGTAAGTTCTGTTGGATTAGTTTTTCGTACTTTCTGGGTCAAATTGACTTATGCTGGATTTGGTACATTGGCAGTCTCTATGCTCACAACATTCAATAGCAATTACACGGCAACCCTTGATGATACTGCCCGTTTAGGGGCTAATATTGCTCAATTACTCGCTATTGCGGTTGTGATGCTGTGGAATTTCTTCGCCAATCGTTATTGGACTTACAAAGATGTGAGATAGTGTGGCTTCGATAGCCATTGATTACACCCCAGCTTATGAACAGGGCGGTGGCATTGGTCGTCTCACCCGCGATTTGATTGCCGCCCTCGCCCAACAGGATACCCAAACCCAATATCGGTTATTTGTAGCAGGGGCAACACGTAACACTTTGCCTGCTCTGCCTGCTCCTAATTTTAGCTGGCATCCTATCCCCCTATCTCCCACTTGGTTAGCTCGCTTGTGGCATCGTGCCAATATTCCACTACCTGTCAACTGGTTCACTGGAAAAGTTGATTTATATCACGCCACCGATTTCGTACTGCCACCAGTCTCGGCGAGCATCAAAACCATTGTCACGGTCCATGATTTGTCATTTGTGCGCGTCCCGCAAACCGCTAGCCCAACCTTAAAAGCGTATTTGGATAAGGTCGTTCCTGACTCGATTCTTAGGGCAACCCATGTAATCGCCGATTCGCAAGCCACCAAAAATGACATCATCGCATTGTATGGCACAGCGCCTGAAAAAATTACAGTTCTATTGAGTGGCATTGATGCGCGTTTTCGGCGTGTGGCTGACGAACACCTACACGCCGCCATACGCCAAAAATACCAGATTGGCACAGCCCCCTATTTGCTGTGTGTTGGCACAGTGCAACCCCGCAAAAATTACAGCCGCGTGATACAAGCCTTAGCTCAACTACGCGCCCAAAATTATGATGTGTCGTTAGTGATTGCAGGTGGCAAAGGCTGGCTGGAAGATGAGATGTATCAAACCATTGCCAGAACGGCTATGCATGACCATGTGCATCTTATTGGCTTTGCTGATGATGCCGATTTGCCTATTTTATACAGCGCGGCGGCGTGCGTTGTTTTTCCATCTTTGTATGAAGGTTTCGGCTTTCCCGTGTTAGAAGGCATGGCATGTGGCACACCCGTTATCACCGCGAATGTCTCCTCTTTGCCCGAAGTTGCCGGAGATGCTGCCTTACTCATCAATCCACTCGATATTGATGAACTGGTGGCGGCGCTGCAACGTATTTTAGACGATAGCAATTTGCGCGAGAGCCTTATCCAACGCGGGTATCGCCAAATTCAGCGTTTCACTTGGGCAGACAGTGCCAAACATCTCCACCAAATTTATCAGATTATCCTGCAACAATAACCTGTTATAATGCACATCAAGTCTACGGTAAACAACAACGGGCAACCGAAAGCCAATCTTTATGACTGATACCCCAACCCCCTCTGATGACTTGGTGTTAGGGCAACGCCCTCCCGGTGGACAACCCCGCCGAGGATCGGCGTTGATGCGCTTGTTACAAGATTATAGTTATGAGCGCATCACCGAACTACCCGAACCCGATTTGGGCTTGGCAGAACATCGTCCCTATCCATTTTTGGCAATCGTGGGGCAAACCGAGATGCGGTTGGCACTGCTCTTGGCAGTCATTAATCCGGCAGTGGGTGGTGTACTCTTAATTGGACCCAGAGGCACAGGCAAAACCACGGCGGTGCGTAGTTTAACAGGCGTGCTGCCCCATGTTGAAGTCAGTGATTGCGAAGAAAGTATCTTGCCGGATGATTTAGCGTCATTGGACGAAATTACGGGACGTTTTTTGTACCCGGATTGTTATGATAAATTCAGCAAGGGCGAAAGTATTTCGCATTACGAATCCGTTAAATTAGTGGAACTGCCATTAAATGCCCGTTTAGATGATGTGGTGGGTGGGTTGGATGAACGGGCTGCCATGAACCAAAACCGTATTCGTATTGAACGTGGTATTTTGTCGCGGGCAGATAATAATCTTTTATATATTGATGAAGTCAATTTACTGGATGACCAGATTGTAGATGTTATTTTGGACGCTGCCGCCATGGGCAATTTTACCGTGCGGCGCGGTCCCATTGCAGGCACATATCGCTCGCGTTTTGTGTTGATTGGCTCGATGAACCCAGAAGAAGGGCGCCTGCGCCCGCAAATTTTAGACCGATTTGGGCTGCGCGTAACTGTGCGTGGATTAATGGATGTAGAAGAACGCGCTGAAGTCTATCGGCGGGCGCGTGCCTATCGGCGCAATCCAACTCGTTTCATCAAAGAATGGGAACAATTAACTGCCGAAGCTCAAGAAGAAATCGTGCTAGCACGCGATTTTCTGAAAGATACTGTCATCAAAGATGAGATTATAAAACTCGGTTTGGAACTGGTGCGCCGCTTGGAAATTGATTCGCATCGTGCTGAATACACCATGTTTGAAGCAGCACGCGCCCACGCCGCCGCCGATTTCCGCACAGAAATTGAACCGGCTGATTTGCGGGCAGTGGCACCGCTGGCACTGCGCCAACGCCAGAGCGAATTTATGACGCATTTTTTTGAAGCGCAGGCATTAGAAGATGTTGAAATTGAACGCACATTGGATGAGTTAATAGAATGATGTCCCTCTCGCAGCGTCACATCACCATTTTTGATTTGCCTCTACCACCGATAGGCATTTTTTGGGCATGGATTGTGTTACTGCTCCTCACCTACAGTTTGCCTTGGCTCATTAACCCCGGTAATGGGCTTACTGTAAATGCCTATGATTTGGCAGAATGGACATCACTCAGTCCGGTAGTTCGCACCCAACCCTTGCTCTATACATCGCTCTTTTTGCGCTTGCCCCTGATGTTGATAACATGGCTAATAGCACTGGTTACGCCACAACCGCGTTTTAGCATCGTATGGCTTTGTCATACGGCACTCTGTTTATCGCTGGTTATCGCGCAGATGCCACCATTAGAGTTTTTGATGCAGCCCAACGACCCCAATTATCAGCAGCAATTCGGATTGGCTAGTCTGAGCTTATTCGGAGTTTTCCTTGGCTTATCAGGATGGTTGCATCGTATCCGTTTCTGGTTAATACAAGGAACGATTATCTTGGCGCTGATAGCATTGATTATGGGACATACGCAAGCGATGCCATTGATGCAGCAGTTTCATCTGCCTGCGGTAACTGGGCTTGGCTTTTGGGGAATGCTAGGGCTGTGGGGAGTGGGATGGCTTGGGGGTATAGTCGCGTTATTGAAACGCAACAGGGCAGCATAACCCCACTGCCCCGACGAGATTCAAATTTTGGTAACACTGTGCTACATATGTTTTTCGATGTAGGTCACAGCCTGACCAACGCTTTCAATTTTTTGGGCGTCTTCATCGCTGATTTCGCCACCAAATTCTTCTTCAAATTGCATAATCAATTCTACAAGGTCGAGTGAATCAGCTTCTAAATCTTCGCGGAAACGTGCTTCGGGAACCACTCGTTCCACTTCCACCCCCAGCACATCCACCACAATATTTTTCACTCGGTCTGCAATCGTAGCCATTTTCCCCTCCTGAATCCTGGGAAGTCTTCTTTATAGATAGATGAACCAATATTATAGAAGCGAACCCACCGAATGAACATTGGTAGTTCGTTTCTGGCAGTTTCATTCTCGCCAGATACCTGAGCTATAGTTATACCGTATCCTATCGAAAATGCTATAGAACACCACCTTCAGGTTAAAATTCCATTGGTGATAATCACCATACCCTATACATGCTTTGCTTCAAACGCTAGGATAGCATCCCGGTCAACTACTATTCTAAGGAACACTCGACTATGCGCGAAGTGACGGATTCCCCGACGACAGAAAGTCGCAAGGTAGACCACATTCGCATCAATCTGGAACAAAATGTTGATTTCCCCAAACTGACGACGGGTTTAGAAAAATACCGCTTCCTCCACCGGGCGTTGCCAGAACTGAATCTGGATGAGATTGATACCGCGATACCATTATTCGGCAAAACACTCCATGCACCGCTGCTCATTTCTTCTATGACGGGCGGCGCAGAGATGGCATATCGGATTAATACGCATCTCGCAGAAGCTGCCCAAGAATACAAGATTGCCATGGGCTTAGGCTCGCAGCGTGCCGCCATTGAAGATAACAACCTCGCTTATACCTATCAAGTTCGCAAAGTCGCGCCCGACATTGTGTTATTCGCCAATGTGGGCGCAGTTCAACTCAATTATGGTTATGGTATTGACCAGTGCCAACGCGCTGTTGATATGGTCGAAGCCGATGCCCTGATTTTGCACTTTAATGTCTTGCAAGAGGCGGTTCAGCCTGAAGGCGATACGCGCTTCGCTGGCTTGCTGCAAAAAGTTGAACAAGTCTGTAAAAATGTGAGTGTTCCAGTTATCGCTAAAGAAGTCGGTTGGGGATTTTCTATCACCGATGTGAAAAATCTTGCCAATGCCGGGGTCGCCGCGATTGATGTGGCAGGTTCTGGGGGAACTTCTTGGAGCGAAGTGGAATATCACCGGGCGCCAACGGCGTTTCATGCGCGGGTTGCCCGCAGTTTTGCCGATTGGGGTATTCCGACGGCAGATGCCATTCGTTATGCCGTTGAGGGCGCACCAGCATTACCCGTGATTGCCAGCGGCGGCTTGCGGGATGGTATAGATATTGCCAAATGCATCGCGTTAGGAGCAAAAATTGGCGGGATGGCGGGACCCTTCCTGAAAGCCGCTGATAAATCACCGGAAGCTGTGATAGAACTTATCCACGAAGTGATACGCCAGCTAAAAATTGCGATGCTGTGCAGCAGTGCCGCCAATCTTGACCAACTCAGCCAAACGCCCCTTTACACAGACTAAGGATGCCGCGTGTTTGCTCAACTTTTGCAAGACTATCTGACAGAATTGGATACTACTATGCGCGGCACATTGGATACTGTGCTGCGTGATGAGCCGGGTTTTGGCGTCATGCTGCGCTATGCAATGGGCTGGACAGACGAAAACAACCAACCCCATCAGCATCCTACAGGCAAACGCTTACGTCCGGCACTGCTCTTTTTATGTACCGAAGCGGCGGGCGGTGATTGGCATCAAGCAATTCCAGCGGGTATCGCTGTAGAATTTTTGCATAATTTCTCGCTAATCCATGATGATATTGAGGATAACAGCGATATTCGCCATAACCGCCCCACCGTCTGGCGTGTTTGGGAAGTTAAAAATGCAATTAACGCCGGCGACGCTATGTTTGCGGTGGCTTATAGCGCGTTGGAACAACAATCACAGCGCGTTTCGCCAGAATTGGCACTCCATTTGTGGCGTATTTTTAATGCGACGAATCTGGAACTCACTCGTGGGCAACATTTGGATATGCGCTTTGAATACCAAGCGACGGTTAGCGTTGACGATTATATTTCGATGATAAAAGGCAAAACGGCTGCCCTATTAGCCACCTGCGCCCAAATGGGGGCGCTCATTGGCAGTGGCAATCCACAAGTTGCGGCTCATTACGCTGAATTTGGACTCAATATTGGCATTGCCTTCCAAATTCGGGATGATATTTTGGGCATTTGGGGCGACCCCAAAGAAACTGGCAAATCAGCAGCATCCGATATTACGTCGCGCAAAAAATCATTCCCGGTGTTATATGGGTTGGCGCACAATCCAGCCTTGGTGAGTTTGTACCAGCGTTCTATGTTTACGGCTTCAGATGTTGCGGAAGCAATACAATTGCTGGATAACGTCAATGCCCAAGAATATGCTCATCAACAAGAACAAGTCTATTATGAACGCGCGATGCAGGCATTATCCCATGCTAATCCACAAGGGATAGCCGCCCAAAACTTACAGGCATTTGTGGAAATGTTGTTCAAGCGCACCTCTTAAATCATCTCGCGGATAACCGCGTTGCTCACCAACCGCCCGGCTTGGGTCAAACGAATCAAGTTGGGCGTCACTTCTAACAAACCATAATTCACAAATTTTTCTATCGTCGGGCGATGCAGTTCCAGCATATCCACCTCAAAGCGCGTTTGGAATGCCGTCCGCTGAATCCCCTCTTTGGTTAAGCGCAGCCCCATCATGATTGTCTCGGCAATTTCTGCCTCACGAGTCACACGAGTTATTTTTGATAACGACGGTGTGCGCGGAAATAACATTTGTTTCTCGTGTTCGTTTTGCAATGCTGCAATATATCGTTGTGGCAAGCGCATCACAATCGTGCGAAAACCACCGGCGTAGCCATGCGCCCCGGGACCAAAACCCAAATAAGGCAAATTATGCCAATATTGCAAATTATGCTGAGCTTCAAACCCCGGCAAACACCAATTGCTAATTTCATATTGCTCAAAACCTGCCTGTGCCAATTTTTCTGTCGCCATATCATACATATTAGCGGCGAGATCATCGTCCGGTTGCGGCAGTTTGCCCATTTTCACATCTTTGGTTAAAGGTGTTCCCCCTTTTAATTCCAGCCCATACAGCGAGATATGCTGTGGTTGGTAAGCAATAGCAGCATCAAGCGTTGTTTCCCAATCAGATAACGTTTGATAGGGTGTGCCATAAATTAAATCGAGGCTGATATTCTGGAATCCAGCGGCTTTTGCCATGGTAACAGCAGTTGCCACCATCGCGCTATCATGTCGCCGTTGATACAACTGTAATTCTTGTTCTATGGCGGATTGCATCCCGATACTCAGCCGATTAAATCCAGCAGCATGTAATCCAGCGAGATATTCTAAAGACAAATCATTAGGATTCGCCTCTAACGAAATTTCAGCATCGGGCGCGACAGCATAATACTGACGCACAGCCGCAAAAATCTGTTGATACTGTTCCGGTGTGAGCAAGCTGGGGGTGCCACCACCGAAAAAAATGGTGTGAACCGGAATGGGTGGATGATTTAACGCTGGATAAGTTAATTCTTGGATAAATGCGTTCACAAATTCGGGGATAATGTCATCCATACCAGCGTAAGTATTAAACGCACAATAGCTGCACAACGTCCGGCAAAACGGAATATGCCCATACAACGAGATTGAATCATTAGAAATCATGCACCCACCTACAAAACCATGCGAATGAATTGCGATATTGAGCCAATTTTACTATAATAAGTCATAAGTCATCATTCGTTGAGTCATCTCATTCGATTTTACCTGTAGCATAAGTAGCGAGATATTATGCCTGATACAACACAATTTGGTAATGAAGACGGCGGGAACGGCAATAATTTCGACGGGGCGCTTCAGCCTAATACCATTCTTTTGGCACGGTATAAGATTGATGTCGTACTCGGAGGGGGCGGGCAAGGCGCTGTTTATCGAGCGCGTGACCTAAACTTTCCAGATGCAAAGCGCATGGTTGCGGTAAAAGAAATGCTGGTATCGGGCGGCGACCCCAGCCTGCGAGCCTCCAGCTTAAAAACCTTCCAGCGCGAAGCAAATATTCTGGCAACGTTGGCACATGCCGCTATTCCTAGAATTTATGATTTTTTTGACCAGAATGACCGTGCTTATTTGGTCATGGAATATATCAATGGTAGTGACCTAGAAGCGATTTTGCACAAAACCAAAAAACTGCCCATAGAAAAAATTATGGAATGGGCAATTGATTTGTGTGATGTGCTACATTATCTTCATAGTCAGTCAGACCCCATTATCTTCCGCGATATGAAGCCTGCCAATATCATGATTGATAGCCAAGGCAAAGTCCGCCTGATTGACTTTGGCATCGCCAAAGTCTTTGTAAGTGGCGTGAAGCAAACCATGATTGGGACGGAAGGTTATTCTGCGCCGGAACAATATCGTGGCAATGCCAACCCGTTGAGCGATATTTACAGCTTGGGGGCATCGCTACATCATGTAATTACGCGCAAAGACCCACGCCTAGAGCCGCCGTTCAGCTTCGCGGAACGTCCTCTGCATGAATATAACACTGACGTAATGCCTCAATTGCAATCTATTATCGAAAAGTCCCTGCAATTTGAACCGGAAAACCGTTGGCAAACCTGCGCCGAGATGAAAACAGCATTTGAACAACTGCGCTACCGTCCTATCGGTTTGACTGCCAATATGCCAAAAACCGCGGCTACTGGTAACAAAGATAATTTCTTTGAGGGGGCAGAAGCGGATTTGAATGTCGGGATACAACCCAAGTGGAAATTCAAAACCGAAGATGAAATTCGTGGCAGCGCCATCGTTTTTAGAGATATCGTCTACATCGGCTCGTATGACACCAACATTTGGGCAGTCAAAGCAGAAGATGGCTCACTCGTCTGGAAGCGGGCAACCGAAGGCGGTATCGTTGGCACGCCCAGCGTGGATACCGACCTAAAACAAGTATTATTCGGCTCAGAAGATACCACATTTAATGCCGTAGATTGTAAAGATGGGCGCATCGCGTGGTCATATATGACCGGCAACAAAATTCGTAGTTCAGCCCGCATCGCGCATGGGCATGTGTTCTTTGGCAGTGATGATGGCAAACTCTATGCGTTGATGGCATCTAACGGGCGGCACATGTGGGAATATGATGCTGGCTCACCGATTCGCAGTACCCCGGTTGTGACCAGTGAACGCATTATTTTCGGCACCGATGCCGGCGAAATTGTCGCCTTAGAACTTAGTGGTCAACGCCGCTGGGTCTTTAAGTCGAAAAAATCCATCTTGTCGTCGCCTCATGTAGACATTGAAAATGTGGCATATATCGGCTCAATGGATAACCATCTATATGCTTTTGATGCTGAAGGCGGTTATAGTTTATGGCGTTTCCGCACCAATGGGGCGATTATCGCCACGCCAGTTGTAGACCGGAATAGTGTTTTCTTTGGCTCTACCGATGGCAAGTTATATTGCGTAAATACCCAAACGGGCAAAGAAAAATGGACGTTCCAACCGGAAAGTGGCAAACCAATTGTGTCATCGCCCATCGTCCATGAGAATGTGGTTTATTTTGGCGGCACAGACCATCGTCTTTATGCGGTTGATGCCCGCCTTGGCAAGAAATTGTGGGATTGGGAAGCAGGTGGGGCAATTACTGGGACACCGTGTATTGCCAATAATCTCATTATCTTTGGCGCTCTGGATGCTACTTTGTATGCACTGCCTTTAGTTGCGCCGACTACATAATTCAGCAGGATAAGGTCACATGAGTTTTTTTCAACGTTTGTTCCGCCCCAACGCAGGCAAATCCGATGACAAAGCACCAGAGGCGGAAACAGTAGCAGCTACCTCTCCTGCGCCTGATGTAATGCCTAGTCCCGACCCTGTGACTACGCCAGCCCAGCCGATAGATTTGGCGGCTGGCGTCACACGTCCGCTGCCGCCCGAACCAACCCCAATTTACGACACACAGCCCGGCGCAAATATTGTGTTTGGGCAGTCATCTGACCAAGGGATGGTACGCAATAACAATCAGGATGCGGCATTGTCTTTATTGTTTACCGGTGCCAGCGTGGATATGCACCCACCTTTTGCGCTTTTTATCGTTGCTGATGGTATGGGGGGACACAGCTTTGGCGAAAAAGCCGCCGCCATTGCGACGCGCACTATTGCGGCTGAAATTATTAATCAAATTTATCTGCCTATGATTAAAATGGCTGAAAATGGTGATGCCGAACAACCGACTATCGCAGAGATTTTGACGCAAGCGTTCCGCAGAGCCAATGAACAAATCATCAAAAAGGTCAAAGATGGGGGTACAACGGCAACGGCGGTCATCATGATTGGTAATTTGGCGTATATCGCGCATGTGGGTGACAGCCGGGCTTATATGATTAATCAGCGTGGTATTGAACAAATTACCCGCGATCATTCATTGGTGCAGCGCCTGATTGAACTCAATCAACTAACCCTTGATGAAGCCAAAGAACACAGTCAACGTAATGTGTTATACCGTGCCTTGGGGCAAAGTGTGGATTTGGAAGTTGATATTCAAAGCCGCCGTATACCCCATGATAGCTATGTTTTGTTGTGCAGTGATGGCTTATGGGGCTGGGTTGAAGATCAAAACATCAAGAAAACCGTTCAAGAAACGCTCGACCCACAAGATGCCTGCAATAAGCTCATTGCCCAAGCCAATGCCAACGGTGGAGCCGATAATATCACGGCGGTGTTGCTCAAGTTGCCGCCAGCTATGGTATAAGTTGTGCAAATTTCAAAATCGTTATATGGTAAATATAGCACCTTGTATCCTTCCGTCGTTGACGTGAGTTAGACTTGGACTGACAACCTTATGGGCAACTTCATTCGCAATATTTTCGGGAAATCTGAGGATAATCCATCGGATGATCCCAAACCTGTGTCAGCAGCCGCATCGGAAGATAACGCTGCCCCATCTCCAGCCAACACCACCCAACCTGTTGAAAATCCAATGGTCGGCATTACGACCATTCCAGTACGTCCGGGAACAATGGAAGGGGCAACCCGTGAATTAGAACCGGAACCAACAATACAACTGCAAGTCGAGAATGGGCAGTTGGTTTTTGCCCAGTTATCCGACCCCGGCATGAAGCGTGCCAACAATGAAGATGCCGCTTTCGCGCTCTATACCACCAGCCTAAGCGTGGATAAACGCCCTGATTTTGGCTTGTTTATGGTCGCAGATGGCATGGGGGGGCATCATAATGGCGAAAAAGCCTCTGCTTTGGCAATCCGGGTGGTTGCCACTGAAGTCATGAAACAACTTTATCAACCGTTGTTGCGCGACCCAGATGATACGCATGATGATCAAATTCCGATTGCTGAAGTATTGGAATTGTCTGTTCGGGCAGCCCATGACCAGATTATTAAAGAATTTTCGAGCGATACTGGCACTACCCTGACTGCCATTGTGGTCATGGGCAATTTGGCACACATTGCCCATGTGGGCGACAGCCGTGCCTATTTGGTGACTCCCGGCAAAATGGAACAACTCACCCGTGACCATTCGGTTGTGCAGCGGCTTGTTGAGCTAGGGACAATCACCCGCGATGAAGCCCGTAATCACCAAGAACGCAGCAAATTGTATCGTACCGTCGGCATCAAACAAGAAGTTGAACCAGACATCGCCACGCGGCGCTTGGCAGCCGGTGCTAGCATTTTGTTGTGCAGCGACGGCTTATGGGAATTTGTCGAGGATAACCAAATCCGAGAAATTATTGCGACTACCCCAGACCCCCAAACTGCGTGCGAAAAATTGGTGGCACTGGCAAATGCGGGCGGCGGTGACGACAATATTACCGCCGTAATCTTTCGTATGCCTAGTAATGTTCAGTAAGAAGCCTTGCTATGATTGATTACGATCCCTATAGTCTGTTGGGAATTTCTCGCAACGCCAATTCGGAAGATGTCAAACGCGCTCATCGCCGTTTGTCACAACGGTTGCATCCTGATGTGAATCCTAATAATCCCGGGGCTGTTGAGCAGTTCCAAGATATTACCAATGCCCGTGATTTATTGTTGGATGATAAATATCGGCGGCAATTTGATGAAGAAGCCACTCGTCGGCAAGCGACTGATTCGTATTTTACATTAAGAGTCACCCCCAGCCGCCGCGTGCTTTCGCCGCTGCCAGAAGAACAAATTTTGTATTTGCTGGCAGAAATTTTTGCTGCCCCACAAACAGCCGATGGACAAAAGCAAGAAACACATCTGAATCTGACATTGGTCTTAGACCACAGCAATTCGATGGGTGGGAAATCTGGGCGCATGGAGCGCGTTAAATTTGCTGCCCAACGCCTCATCAAAGATTTGAGCGTCAACGATATTATTTCAGTCGTGGCATTTAATGACCGTGCCAGCGTGATTATTCCTGCCACACCTGCTCAAGACAAAATTCGCTTGGCTGCCCGCGTAGATTTAATTCGTCCCGCAGGCGGCACAGAAATTTATCAAGGGTTGTTGGCGGGGGTAGCCCAAAACAAAGAATACCTTAGCCCGCGCATGGTGAATCACATCATCCTGCTAACAGATGGCAATACCTATGGCGACCAAGACCAATGCCTACAATTGGCAAAGGACGCCTCAGCAATGGGAATTGGCATTAGTGCGATGGGCTTGGGGCATGATTGGAATGACGAATTTTTAGATAAACTGGCTGCCTCGACAGGTGGTTCATCGTCGTTCATTAATTCAGCAGATGCTGTTGCCCGGTTTTTTAACGAACATGTCAAATCGTTAGTAAATTCATTTGCCGAGCGCATGTATATTTCGGTAGCACCAGACCCAGACGTAAAATTGGAAATGGCATTCCAGCTATCGCCTACACCACAGCCCCTATTAATAGATGGTGGACGCATCCCCTTAGCCAGTTTGCAACCAACACGCCCCATCTCGGTCTTGTTACAATTTCAGATGCCTGCCAATATGACGGGCGGGTTTCGCACAGTCGCCCGCTTGGTAGCGGCAGGGGATATTTTACGCAATTCGCATCAAGGCTATCGTGCTGTCAGTGATATGTCCTTGGAAGTGAATGAGAATCTCCCGCGTGAAGATACCCCCAATTCGATTATTGATGCCTTGGGCAAACTGACGCTATATCGCCTTCAAGAACGTGCCAAAGATGCCTTGGATAAAGGCAATGTTGCCGAAGCCACCCGCCGCCTAGAAAATCTGGCAACGCGCTTATTGGAAATGGGCGAAAATAACCTTGCAGAACAAACCCGTTCCGAAGCCCAATATATCGCCCGAACACGCACACTTTCCGATGCGGGACGCAAAACCATCAAATACCAAACACGCGCTTTGGTTGCCAGCACCAATATTTTAGATGTGGCATTATCCGCCATGTTAAAATCGCCTGATGAAAAATCCTGAAGCAAGCCCTAAGATTTCTCAGTACGCTTGTCGCTGGCTCTATGACGGATTATAATAAGATTTGGAAATAAATGCACACCTGCCGATGCACTCCAACCATTAATTAGGCAGGACACAGGTGGGCTTATCTTATGTTGCAGTGTGCCAATTGCGGCTATACCAATCGTGTCGGGTCGCTTTTTTGTGAAGATTGCGGACGCAACTTGTCTGGGGCAAGTACAGTCACCGTACCAACCCGTCATATTGAAGATGACCCAAGTGATGCCTCTGCCAGAGCCACTTGGGGTTCTGCACGGATTAGTGCAGACACGTCCATTATGTTGCATATCCGCGATGCCGCCGACCCGGTGACATTCGTGCCGAGCCGCCGCATGATTTTCGGGCGGTCAGATACCAATAGTTCTGTTAAACCGGATATTGATTTGGCACCCTATGGGGCTTTGGAAAAAGGGGTTTCGCGGCAGCACGCCGCCATTGAGTTCAGCGAAGATACCCTCATTTTGCTCGATGTCGGTAGCGCCAATGGCACATTTTTGAATGGTCAACGCCTCCCCCCCAATCAACCCCGCGTGTTACGGGATGGGGATGAGGTACGTCTCGGTAAATTGGTTGCACATATCTATTTCAAATAGTCTTTAACAAGGAGTATTCCCGGCGATGTTTCAGATACTTGTTCATATTGCCAATTCTGAGCCGGTTAAACTGGATGTGGATGAATTGCCCACGCCCACCGATACCTGCATCATTGGGCGTAACCCCCGTGAACGTAACGACAAAGAATTTGTATGGGTAGATGAAGGCGTTACAACCGTTGTTTTCCCCTGGCATCGTATCAACTATATTCAAATCCTGCCAATGGGCGAAGAAGAACCTGAATTCCCGCTTCTCTTCCGCGAAGATAAGTAAAATTACCATGAGCAAAACTCTTCCCGGCACAACGCCGCGTGATGGCAAACGGATTCTGGTGGTGGATGATGAGCCGCGTATGATTGGCTTTATCCGCATGAATCTAGAATTAGAGGGACATCAAGTTGTTGAGGCACATAATGGGCTAGAGGCGCTGGAAATCATACGGACACAGTTGCCCGATGTGATTCTGTTGGATGTGATGATGCCTGAATTGGATGGTTTTGAAACGCTGCGAATGCTGCGCGAATTTTCCAGCATTCCGGTGATTATGCTAACCGCCAAAGGCGACGAAAATGACAAAGTTTATGGGCTAGAATTGGGTGCGGATGATTATGTCACTAAACCTTTTGGACCCAGAGAGCTTTCCAGCCGTATAAAAGCGGTCATGCGCCGTGCCGAAATGCCGTCCACATCACCCGACCAAGCAGTTTTAAAGATTGATGATCGTCTGAGTGTGGATTTTAATCAGCGCGAAGTTATCGTGCAGGGTGAGCATGTCAAATTACGCCCAACGGAATATCGGCTGTTGTATCATCTGATTGAAAATGCAGGCTGGACAGTGCCACACGACCAATTGCTTGCCAAAGTCTGGGGCTATGAATACCGCGATGAAGCCCATTATGTCCGGCTTTATGTCAATTATCTGCGTGAAAAAGTCGAAGAAGACCCCTCTAACCCGCACTACATTTTAACCGAGCGCGGCGTTGGGTATCGTTTTGTCAATTTTCGCCGCAATCAACCAGAATAGTGAAAGATGGGCGCAGTTGGTCTGCGTCCATCTTTTCCTCAACGGTACAACATAAATCCAAAATCCACATATAAACACCGGTACTCGCGCTTCTGGCTCACATTGGTGCTAATATCGTCACAATTAAATTCGCCATGTTGTTTGAAGATAAACACCTGTTTATCGTGCCGCTTCATCTTTTTCTTCAACGTTGTCCACTGCGATTTAGTGGGGTCAGTCGTGTCTGGTTGCAATTCAAAATAGGTGGATTTAAACACCGCCCGGAAATGTCCATCCTCATGGGTAATCAACTTCAATAAAAAACTGCCGCTGGCATCACCACGAAAAATTTGTGTGATATAGGGCATCACCACATGCTGCTTGCGTTTCTCAAATTCCGGTAATTCATCATTCATATTGGCTAATTCCTGTTGCAAGTTGGATTGATTTTTTGCCTGTCGTCAGGTAAGTTTGCCTATCAGACCCGTTATCCGCTTACCCAGACTAAGAACCCCATGCCGCATTCATCAATCGTCAATCATAGCGCACAATCGCAGCGTTGGCAGCAGTTTAGAAAAATACTATTGGGTATTGCCCTCCTTATGATGACCGGGCATGTTCTGATTTATCTGGCATTTGGGGCGTCGCTCATTCCCTTCCCGTTTGATTATGACCAAGCCGAAGGATTTGAACTCAACAATGCCATTTTACTGGCGCAGGGTAAATGTCCCTATTGTGATAATGATGTTTTTCCATTTTATGCCAGCGGCTATACTCCATTTTTTCATATTTTGATGGTGCCATTTGTGTGGTTATTTGGTGCCAATTTTTGGTATGGGCGGCTCATGATTTTTCTGGCAACTTTGATAACAGCCGGAGCAATTGCCTGGGCAGTCCAACGTGAAACACGCCATCGTTCCTTAGCAGTGCTGGCGGGCATGGCGTTTTTGGCATCCAATTATATTTATCATATTGCGCCACTGTTGCGCCAACATTTGTTAATGGTGATGCTGGAAACGCTGGCAGTTGTCATCTTGGCAGATGTGTTTGATACCACTGGGAAAAATCAACATAAACGGCTTTTTATCGGGTTTTTGCTGCTGCTGTGTGCGGGTTATACCAAACAATTGGCAATCTATACCTGCGCGGCTGTGGCAATCTGGCTTGTGCTGCGCCGCCCACGCTTAATTCTGATTTATGGCAGCGGTTTGGCAGCCGCAGCCGGGCTTCTATTCGCGGTAGCTATGTTTTTAACCGATGGCAATTGGTGGCTGAATATTATCACCTCTAATCAAAATCCTTATGAAACAGAGCAATTTATCGGGCTGCTGCGCCAATTTGTG
>JALHOR010000068.1 GCA_022842885.1 Anaerolineae bacterium | reverse complement strand
TTTATCCGCGAAGGCACGACCACCCGCAACCTGAAACCCCTACTGCCGTTAATCACGGCACATAATCATCACCACATTTGTTTCTGCACCGATGACCGCATTCCTGCCAGTTTGATAGACGAAGGCTCCATTGACCATCTGGTGCGAACTGCAATTAAAGCCGGCATTGACCCCATGATGGCAATCCGCATGGGGACGATTAACACTGCTCGTTATTTCCGGTTATATGATTACGGCGCAATTGTGCCGGGCAAACGTGCTGATATGATTGTCTTTAGCGATCTGCACGATTTGCAGGTGGAAATGACGTTTCGCAATGGCGAATTGGTGGCACAAGATGGCACAATGGTCGTAGACCGCCAACCCCTGCGCGAGATTGATTTACGCAGCACCATGAATATTCGGCTGGATGGCGTGGATTTTCGTATTCCGGCAACCGGGGATACGATGCGCGTTATCGGCTATATTCGTGACCAAGTGGTGACAGCACATTTGACGGATACACCTAAAATCGTCAATGGTGAAGCCGTATCCGACATTGACCGGGATGTGCTGAAAATTGCCGTGATAGAACGGCATCGCGCCAGCGGCAATATCGGCAAAGGGTTTATCAAGGGATTTGGCTTAAAACGTGGTGCTATTGCCGGAACGATTGCCCATGACCATCATAATTTGATTGTGATTGGTGCTGATGATGCCAGTATGCACACTGCGGTAAAAGCTGTTGTTGAACTGCGTGGCGGCGTGGTCGCTGTAGATGGCGATACCGTTTTAGCATCATTGCCGCTGCCCGTCGCCGGATTAATGAGCGAAGAACCTGTGCATAAAGTCCGCCAAGATTATGACGCGGTGGTTGCGGCAGCCCGGTCATTAGGCTGCCATGTGCTTGACCCCTTGATGGACATGAGTTTTATGGGACTCGAAGTGATTCCTGCCCTCAAACTCACTGATTTTGGGTTGGTGGATGTTGAACAATTCAAACAAGTGGAATTGTTTTTGCCATAACTCTTTGTGTCCTTTGTGTCTTCGTGGTTCAGAAATAACAGATTATTTTGTTAATCACACACTTGGCACTTATCTTATCTTTACTCCAACGCTGAAAGGCATTTGCAATGGTAGACCAAACCATCATTGAAAAAATTAAAAGTCGTGTGGCAGAACAGCACGACGATATTTTAACGTTCTTCCGCGAGATTGTGGCAATTCCCAGCATGGAAAGCCAAATTAAAGAAGTCGGGGAACGCTGTGCCGCCGAGATGAAAAAACTCGGTTTTGACGAAGTGTTTTGGGACAAGATGGGCAACATCGTTGGGCGTATTGGCGATGGCGATAAAGTACTGCTCTATGACAGCCATATTGATACCGTCGGCATTGGCGACCCCGATGAATGGGAATGGGATCCGTTCAAGGGCAAAGTTGAGGATGGGGTATTTTATGCACGCGGCGCGTGTGACGAAAAACAAAGCACACCGGGCATGATTTACGGCTTGGCAATTGCTAACGCGCTGGGTTTGTTGGAAGGCGTCACCGCGTATTATTTTGGCAACATGGAAGAATGGAACGATGGCAGCGCCCCTAATGCCTTCGTTCAGACTGAAGGCATCAAGCCCGATTTTGTCGTCATCGGTGAACCCACCAAAATGCAGGTCTATCGTGGGCATAAAGGGCGCGTAGAATTTCAGATTGTCGCCAAAGGCAAAAGCGCCCACGCCGCCAGCAACTTTCTGGGCGATAATGCCATCTATAAACTGCTGCCTATCATTGATCGCCTCAGCAAAATTGAACCTGAATTGGGTGATGACCCTTTCTTGGGGCATGGGCGGCTGACTGTTACCGATATGCATGTTAAAACGCCCAGCATCAACGCTGTGCCGGACGAAGCCACCATTTATATTGACCGTCGCATCACTTTCGGCGAAGACCCCCAAACTGAATTAAAGCGTCTCAAAACAATTATCGGCGATAGAAACGATATTGAAGCCTCTATCCTAGTTTACGAAGAACCTAGTTATACTGGGTTTGTCTTCCCGTTGGATAAAATTTATCCCGCATGGGCATATCCTGAAAATCATCCCTTTGTGCAAGCAGGTGTGGAAACAGGCAAACTTCTGTGGGGCGAAATGAACACAGGCAAATGGGATTTCTCGACCAATGGCATCTATTGGGCGGGTAAATTAGGCATTCCATCTATTGGCTTTGGTCCCGGCGATGAAATTCATGCTCATACCGTCATTGACCAAGTAAAACTGGAAGATGTCGTCAAAGCCACTGAATGGTATGCGCTGCTGCCCGCATTGCTGAAATAATGGTTTTCTTTCGGCGGAACACAAAAATTTCCGCCGAAACTACCTTACCCATCTGAGGCATTATGTTGGATTTTCAGGGGTCAAATTTTGTGGGCGGCAGCCACGCCAATGGCTTTGGACTGCGCTTTGAATTGCAATCCGATAATACCCTAACCGCCACCTATACCTTCGATAGTCTCAAACAAGGGGCGCCGGGCATTGTACATGGCGGCGCAATTGCCGCCGTATTGGACGAAGCCATGACTGCCGCTATCTTTGCGGCGGGCAAACCGGCACTCACCGTCAATCTTATGATAGATTATCGGGCAATTGTACGCATTGATACTCCAGTGCAAATTACCGGGCGCGTTGACATGATTGAGCGCCGCAAATTGTTTACCGTGGCAAAAATCATTCTCCCAGATGGCACAGTCGCCGCCGAAGCAAAGGCACTGTTTATCACCAGCCCACACGCGGTTGAGACTTCTGAGTAAACAAAGGCATTTTATGCACAAGCCGAAGCATTTTCCCGGTTCACCCTATATGCGAAAACCATCGCCAGAAGGATTTGGTATTCAATTTATGGTGCTGGAAGATAAATCCATTCTGGCAAAATTCGCTTTTGACGAGCATAAAGAGGGTCCGCCCGGTCATGTTCATGGTGGCGCAGTCGCCGCAGTGCTGGATGAAGCGATGGGAACAGCCGCGTTTGAGAATGAACGCCCCGGTTTTACCGCGACTATGACCGTGAATTATCGCGCATCCGTACCCCTAAACACGGCGATAGAAGTTCGCGCCCGCATAGACCGCATTCAGGGCAACAAAACCTTTGCCTCTGCCGAAATGACGCTGCCCGATGGCACCATTGCCGCTGATAGCACCGGCATGTTTATCGTCTCAGAAAAATTACGCGAATACATTCAGCAACTTTATGGCAAGCTGAATGGGGATGAGTAATATAAGAAAATCATTAAAAACGGACTACAGTCCGTTTTAAGCGTAATATCCTCAGCACCCTTTGCGTCCGATACAATAGAAAATCGGACGATGCAGGAGAAACTATCACATGAAGATTCAAGGGCTACATCACATTACACTCGTCGCGTCTAACGCGCAGCGCACAGTAGATTTCTACGTGAAAATGTTGGGGCTGCGCTTGCTCAAACAGACCGTCAATTTCGATGACCCCGGTTCGTATCATTTGTATTTTGGTGATGCTTTGGGGACGCCGGGCAGTGCCATCACTTTCTTTGAGTGGCCCCATGCGCCGCGTGGCAAACACGGCATTGGCGGCACACATCATGTCGCCCTGCAAGTGACTGATTTTAATGGCTTGCTCAAATGGAAACGCCGCCTGATAGATTTGGGAGTAAAGGTTGACGGTCCTTTCGATCGGCATTATTTCCAGAGCATCTACTTTCGTGACACAGACGGGGTAATTCTAGAAATTGCCACCCAAGGTCCCGGTTGGTTAATAGATGAGACGCCGGAAACATTAGGAACAACGCTGCAAACACCACCCGAAGCGATGACATTGGCAAACCGCGATGTGGAAAAAATCGCTGCGGAAATGTGGCATGAACCCGTTCCGGTGATTGCGGCAGATATGGCGCTCATGTTTGGGATGCATCATATCACGGCGATTTCATCCGATATTCAGCGCACGCATGACTTTTTCACGAATGTTCTGGGGATGCGTCGTTTGAAGATGACCGCTAACTTTGATGACCCAACTTCGGCGCACTGGTATTGGGGCGTAGATGACGGCAAACCCGGCACGATTATGACCTATTTTGAGCGCAAAACCCAAGATACTCAATATGCCCAAATCGGCATTGGTCTCACCCATCACTACGCGCTGGCAGTTGAAAACGAAGACGAACAGTGGGAATGGCGCAAACGCTTCATGGAAGCCGGGTATCGTGTTTCACCCATTGCAGAACGAGTCTATTTCAAGAGTATCTATAGCAATGACCCGGATGGGCATATTGTGGAACTTGCCACCGTCGGACCCGGCTTCATGGTAGATGAACCAGATGTCAGCAATGTGGGGCAAAAACTCATGCTGCCGCCTTGGTTAGAAAAACATCGCACCCAGATTGAAAATCATCTGACACCGCTGGTTGTGCCAGAATGGAAAGTGCCGGAACATGCCTAAGCCTAATATTCATCAGGGACAACCCCTGCTGCAACGTGGCGAAAAATTGGCAGATGCAAAAGCTGCTGCCATTCTTATTCATGGGCGCGGGGCAAGCGCCATTAGTATGCTGCCATTGATAGATGCCCTCGCTGTGCCGGGGTTCGCGTATCTTGTGCCATCGGCTGCTGGCAGTGCATGGTATCCGCATCGCTTTATTGTGCCACGCAATACCAACGAACCCGATTTATCCAGCACATTACAGACCATTGGTGATGTGCTGGCAAAAATCGAAGACGCGGGTATTCCTGCTGAAAAAACAGTTCTCATTGGATTTTCGCAGGGCGCATGTGTCGCCCTAGAGGTTGCTGCCCGGCATCCAAAACGCTATGGCGCGGTGCTTGCTTTCAGCGGCGGTTTAATCGGCGCTGACGATGAACTGGTTGGGTACGAAGGCAGTCTTGATAAGACACCCATTTTCATCGGGTGCAGCGATGTGGATTTTCATATTCCGTTGGTGCGCGTGCAGCAAAGTACCGCCATCCTAAAAACGTTGGGCGCTGATGTGACTGAGCGCATTTATCCCGGTATGGGACATACGATTAACGATGATGAAATTGCCTTTGCTCATACGCTCATGGCAACACTGGTCTAAAAACATCAGGAGAACAGGCAAATGGTGGGATTTTTATATTTGATGCGGCATGGCGAAAGCACGGTCAATGTCGCCCGCCGTTTGACCTGTCGCCAGTATGAAGGCGACCTAACAGACAAAGGGCAAGACCAAGCGCAAAAAGCCGCTGATTGGCTTGCAGACAAAGCCATTGTCCATCTCTACACTAGCCCATTCCATCGTGCAGAACAATCAGCAGCAATTGTCGGTGAAAAACTCGGTTTAACCGCCAACATAGAGGTTGATTTGTGCGAGATTGACTGCGGCAACTTAGAGGGCAAAACCGATGATGATAGCTGGATGATCTGGCGTAAAGCATTTGATGCTTGGCTCAAGGGCGATTGGGAAGCCCGTTATCCGGGGGGCGAATCACTGCGCGAGGCATTCACGCGCTATAGTCGCATTTTGGCACAGGCAGCCACCACCAACGAGAATACCGTTCTTGTGACGCATGGCGGCATTATCCGAGCAATCGTGCCGTTCCTGTGCGTGAATGCCGCTGCTCTCCAACGTATCAGTGGCGTTGATAATACTGGATTTATCATCTTAGAACCCTATGATAATGGGCGCTACATCTGCAAATCATGGAATCTGGTGGAGCATTTACAACCAAATGGCAGTGCCAGCTAACCATAATGGCGGTTGCATCTTGCCCCAAAAACAGGCAATATTAAGCCCTATAACTATTGATGAGGATATATAGAATGCTTAAAAATTTCGGATGGGTTGTGCCGGGCAAACTTGCAGGGTGTAATTTACCGCGCACTGTTCAAGAACTGAAGTGGCTGCGCGAACAAGGCATTGAAGCCATCGTCACGCTCACAGAAAAACCACTGCCCAATGGACATGCTATTACACAAGATACCCTCGCGGACATCGGTCTCACCACTTTTCATGCCCCTATCATGGATATGAAAGCCCCCGACGACCCCACGCTCACTTGGTCGGTCATGGAATTTGTTAATCAGATGCACGCCGAAAATAAGCCGGTCGTCATTCATTGTCTGGTGGGGCAAGGGCGCACTGGCACACTGCTCCATGCCTATTATTTGCATCATGGCGACACCCTAGATGAAGCTCGTGCTAAAATCGCTGCTGCCCGCCCTCTCAGCGAATGGGACAATCTTTCTGACCCACAGCGTGAATTTTTGATTCAACTCGCCGTCGCTGTGAAAAAGGGGTGGGCAGTGTAGAATCACCAATCGAATTCTGTGCTAATATCAAAATAATGAGTTGCCAAGAGATATAAAGAATGCTCTCTATCCAAATTGAGTTCGAACAATTACTCGATACGATTGATAAGCTATCCTCTGAACAACATGACATCATCAGGCGGCGTCTGAATAAAGCATGGTCAACTGAGTTAAAACAGACGCTAGATGCAATTCATGCCAAAGTGCCGCCTGACTTTGCTGAGGATAAGATTCAAGAGGACATAGAATTTGCTATCAATGATGTACGATATGGCAAAGGCTAATGACCGTCAGGCACGCTATATAATTAGTGGTGATAAACATCTTCAAAAATTGGGGAAATTTCAAGGCATTAAAGTGTTATTTCCTGCTTTTTTCACCAATCTTATAATTCGTTGTTCTCAGCGATTCCCAAAAACCATCTGACTGGCAAATCTCACGTTCTCCCGCTTATAATATCCTCTCATATTTAGTGCCTCTATTTGAAGGATATATAACCATGCAAACCGATTTGCGCGGACGGGATTTGATTACCGAACAAGAATGGACCCGCGAAGAAATTGATACCCTCTTGGATGTGGCTTGGGATTTGAAGCGCAAACGCGCCACGGGCGAATCCCATGCTTATCTGCGCGATAAAGTGCTGGCAATGCTCTTTTTCTTCACCAGCACGCGCACCCGCACCAGTTTTGAAGCCGGTATGGCACAGTTGGGTGGTCATGCCATGTTCATTGACAGCGAAACCACCCAAATTTCACATGGGGATACTGCCAAAGAAATCGGTGAAATTGTCGGGCGTTACAGCGATGGCATTGCGATTCGCCAATGCGATTGGAAATTTGGAAACCAATATATCCGTGAAGTGGCGCAAGCCAGCCGTGTACCAGTATTAAACATGCAGGATGAGGTTTATCACCCTTTCCAAGCATTGGCAGACTTAATGACTATCATGGAAAAATTTGGGCGCGATTTACGTGGTAAAACGATTAATGTCTCGTATGCCTATGCTTCCAGCTACCAGAAACCTCTGTCTGTGCCGCAAAGCCTGATTTTGCTGATGACCCGTTATGGCATGAATGTGCGTTTGACCCACCCCGAAGAATTTAGCTTGATGCCTGATATTGTGGAACAGGCGAAAGATAACGCCAAAAAACACAAAGGCTCGTTTGAAATTTTGCATGACTTTGACGCAGGCTTCAAAGGTGCTGATGTGCTGTATCCCAAATCATGGGGCTGCTGGATGACCACCGAAGACAAGAATGAATCATCGGTCATTGGCAAAAAATACACTGACTGGATTACCGACAGCCGCCGCATGGCACTCGCCAATGACGATGCCATTTACATGCACTGCCTCCCGGCTGACCGCAATATCGAAGTTACCGATGAAGTGATTGATGGAGCGCAAAGTGTCGTTTACGACGAAGCCGAAAATCGCTTGCACGTTCAAAAAGCCACCATGTTGCTGACAATGCGTTAATTTTTAGCGGCTCAGGTGGAAATTTCGTTTTTTGTAGGGGCGCGATAACTCGCGCCCAAGCATGAAAAATCATCAACTTTTGAAATGTCTCTCAATCTTTAATTTTCTCACAAAACACCTTTACCATTTTCTTCGTGACCTTCGTGTCTTTGTGGTTCAAATGATGTTTATATCAACTGGACGATCTTTATGATAGAAAAACTCGCCATCGTCGCTATCGGTGGCAATTCGTTGATAGAAGACCCCAAAGACCCCGGCATCGCCCGCCAATGGGACGCTGCCCGCAAAACCTGCCGCCAAATTGCCGATATGATTGCCGCGGGTTGGCATGTGGTCGTCACGCATGGCAATGGTCCCCAAGTCGGTTATATTTTGCGACGGGGCGAAATCGCCGCCAAAGAAGGCATTCATGATGTGCCGCTAGATTTAATCGTAGCCGATACGCAAGGCAGCATCGGTTACATGCTGCAACAAGGATTGGATAATTCGCTGAGGCGCTTGGGCATGAATCGCACTTGTGCGACCATTATCACCCAAGTGCGCGTAGATGCTGATGACCCGGCTTTTCAAAATCCCACTAAACCCGTCGGCAGTTTCTTCACGGAAGAAGAAGCACGCAAATTTGAGCAAGATGGTTGGCATGTGATGGAAGATGCCGGGCGCGGTTGGCGGCGCGTGGTCGCCTCCCCTCGCCCCAAATCGATCATTGAGATTAACGCGATTCAGGCGTTGATGCTGAGTGGTTATATCGTCATTGCCTGTGGTGGTGGTGGTATTCCGGTGATTCGTAACGAAGTGGGCAGTATGCGCGGTGTCTATGCAGTAATTGATAAAGACCTTGCCAGCGCTTTGCTTGCCCAAACGTTGCGGGCAGATTTATTGTTGATTTCGACCGGGGTAGAAAAAGTCGCGCTCAATTTCGGCAAACCGAATCAACAAATGCTCGATAAAATTACCTTGCAGGAAGCCCGCCAATACATCGCTGAAGGACATTTTGCCAAAGGCAGTATGCTCCCTAAAATTGAAGCGGCGATAGATTTTGTGCAGAATGGCGGTCCCAAAGCCATCATCACCAATCCCGATAATTTGCTGCGGGCGCTGCGGGGTGAGGCTGGCACGGAGATTATACCGGGCGATACCCACGACCATCACTAAAATGATCCGTTTGCCCATTCTGGACATTCAGCGAATGGGCAAGCTAATTCACATATTCCGTGCCGTCAATACGCTGTCAATCAGTCCATAATCAACGGCTTCCTGAGCATCAAAAAATACATCCCGATCCATATCGCGCTCTAAAACTTCGCGCGTTTGTCCGGTGTGGCACATCAGGATTGCCAGCAGTTTGTCTTTCAGCCGTTGAAATTCCTTCACCATAATTTGCATATCCGTCACCTGCCCTTGCGTCCCCGCTGACGGTTGATGCAGGTGAATGGTGGAATTTGGTAAGGCATGGCGCAATCCCTTCGTTCCCCCCACTAACAAAATCGTGCCAAAGCTGGCAGTTTGTCCCAATGCCAGCGTACTGATGGGGGCGCTGATTTGCTGCATCGCATCATAAATCGCTAATCCAGCATACACTTCGCCCCCCGGCGATTGGATATAAAGTTGAATCTTCTGGTCAGGGTCTTCTCGATTCAAAAATAATAATTGCGCCACCACCAGATTCGCACTGGCGGCTGTGACCTGTGTTGCCAGCATCACAATCCGTTCTTTGAGCAGCAGCGAATAAATATCATACGCCCGTTCTCCGCGTGCGCCCGGTTCAACCACCATTGGGATATTGAGCATATGTCGTTCCTTATGCCGCTTTGAATAATAACATGATGGGTAAACGCATCTGTGGTTGTGGCATATTCCGGCGCATGACATCCCGCAACAGGCGATGCGGTGTCACAGCATCATACGGAATGCGGGCAACATTGCGCTGTTCAAGCTGCCAAATAAATTCAGCAAAGTCAGCTCCGTTATGCTGTTCAACCACCGTTTGCGCTAACAATTCGCGGTGTCCCGTTTCATCTTCGCCCACTGCAAAGATAATGCCGTGCTGCTTTGCGCCTAGCTGCGTGGGCAATAGCCACATATCCAAACGGATTTTTTGCCAATGGTCAGAAAATGCAGCGCGTTGCTGCTGCTCAGTTTCTTGGCACAAAACATCTTCTAAAGTCGTGACCATTGCTAACGGTGGCGCATCAATACCTAGCCCATGCAGCAAATCTATACAGTGCTGTGTATTCGTGCCTTGCAGCAGTGTCAATCGCGCAAATATCAGAATTTCATGCCAGCGTTTGGAGGACTGCAAAAATGTCGGATGATAAGTACCCCGCCGCACACGCGGAATCCGCAGGGGAATTTTTTCCATGCCGAATTGCCACACACTATCCCGATAGCCATTGCGATAAACGCGCCGGGTCGGTTGGCGTTCATAGCGCGGTACGGCGGTTGTCTGGGTGACTTCAATTTCCATCGCCGTTTGGATAATTACCTGCACCATCCGCTGTAAACGCTCAGGATTAAATTCAATTTGTTGACGTTGCAATTCATTCAGGAATTTTTCGCCATTGATAGTTTCCAACCTGCTCATCCCTACCCCTTTCTTTCAGCGAATACCTCTATGAAACACGATTCGCCATCTTAACAGCAAGTTTTTACACCACTGTGTTTTGCAACTTCGCTCCCACAAAATCACCATACCCGCGCACAAAATCCGCAATGCTTACGCGCTTTTTGCCTTCTAGCTGCACTTCCAACGGCACGAATAAATTCTCGCCAGTGCCAATCGCAATTTGCCCCTCATGCACACCCACCACCCCCGGCGCAGCACTGCCCAATAAAATTGTTCCCGCATGAATTTTGAGTTGTTTGCCATTCCAAAAAGTATAAGTGCCGGGCCAGGGCGTAAAAGCCCGAACCAAGCGTTCTATGACAAGCGCGGATTGTGACCAGTCCAGATTACCTTCGTCTTTGACAATTTGTGGCGCAAAAGTCGCTAAAGCATCATCTTGAATCTGCGGCTGAATGCTGCCATCCAAATAGCCCGGTAATGTATCAATCAGCAGCACAGCGCCCAAAAATGCCATCTTATCATGCAATGATTGTCCAGTATCCGCAGGCAGAATTGGGATAGCCCGTTTGGTGAGCATAGCTCCGGTATCGAGTCCGGCATCCATTTTCATAATCGTGATGCCTGTTTCAGCATCACCAGCACGGATAGCCGCTTGGATGGGCGCAGCACCACGCCAACGCGGTAACAATGACCCATGCACATTGATAGACCCAAATTCAGGAATATCTAACACCGCTTGCGGCAAAATTTGCCCGAATGCCGCCACCACATAGACATCGGGTTGCCATTGTTTAAGTGCTTCAATCGCCTCTTTCCGGCGCAATTTTTCCGGCTGAAACACTGGAATATGGGCGCTGAGTGCCAGTTGCTTCACAGGCGATATTTTGATGTCACTGCCGCGCCCCGCCGGACGGTCAGGCTGGGTAACAACGCCAATGACTTCATGGTGTTCTATTAAAGACTTCAATGTTGGAACGGCAAATTCGGGCGTTCCCATAAAGACAATTTTTGCCATATGACCATTCTTTCTATTGCGCTGGCTTGTTGACTGCCGCCATACATGGTAGGATGAATTAAATTTGATTCTAGTTAGAGAATATTTGAAAGTCTATGATGGTCAAACGCTGGGAGTTACTTCCCTCCGCGCCAATGGAACATTTGCGCCGCTATCGTAACATTAGCCCGGTGATTGCCCAATTACTCTTTAATCGTGGTTACGAAGACCCACAAGCCGCCTATCATTTTCTGTACGATAAAGAATTGGTTGCCAACCCCTTTGAATTTAAAGATATGCCCAAAGCGGTCGGACGCATCCGGCAAGCCATCCGCACCAAAGAACTCATCGTCGTCTACGGCGATTTTGATGCCGATGGTGTAACCTCCACCACACTCCTCACCCAAGTTTTACGCGCTTTAAACGCCAATGTGCAAGCCTATATTCCCCACCGTGTAGACGAAGGCTATGGGTTGAATACACCGGCGCTGCTGGAATTGGCAAAACGCGGCGTGAAATTGGTCATTACGGTAGATTGCGGCATTCGGTCTGTGCAAGAAGTGGAAGATGCCAAAACCACCGGAATGGACATGATTATCACTGACCATCATTCCGTAGGCAGCGAGATTCCTGATGCCTTTGCAGTGGTTAATCCACAGCAGGAAGATTGCCCCGGCGATTCACGCTTGGCGGGTGTTGGTGTTTCATTCATGCTGGCATATGCCCTGCTACAAAAACAAATGGAAATTGGTGGCAAACGCGCTTATCCGCGCATTCGCGTATCCGATTTATTGGATTTAGTCGCTATTGGCACAGTTGCCGATATTATGCCGCTGAATACCATTCTCAATCGCATTCTGGTTCGGCATGGCTTAGAGACGCTTAACAGCTTGCGCCGCCCCGGTTTACGCGCCTTAGCAGAGGTAGCGGGCTTAAAACAAGGGCAAATCAGCGCCGAATCCATTGGGTTTGCCATTGGACCCCGCATCAACGCTGCTGGACGCTTAGAAAGCGCCATGATTGCCTACAAATTGCTTTCATCTACCAGCCTTGACGACGCGAGACCATTGGCAGATGAACTTCAAAAACTGAATACCAAGCGCCAAAACCTGACTCGTGAAGCGCAAGTCCGTATTCGCCAGCAAATTGAGCAAACGGGCGAAATTGACCATTCACTCATTTTTGCGATGGATGAGCATGTCTTGCCCGGTATTGTCGGCTTGGTTGCCGGACGCTTGACCGAAGAACTCTATCGCCCGGCGATTGTGCTAGAACGCGGCGAAACCGAGAGTCGGGCATCGTGCCGTAGTATCCCCCAATTTCATATTACCCATGCGCTGGATGAATGCGCCGATTTGTTGGTGCGGCACGGTGGACACGCTTTAGCCGCTGGCTTCACCGTCTTAAACGAAAATATCCCAGAACTCAAAACTCGTTTGCAAGACATCGCCCAATCTATCATTGGCGGGCAAATCCTTACACCCACGCTGAAAGTGGATATGGAACTGGATATGCGCCAAGTTTCGATGCCATTGGTGCAAGAATTATCGGTCTTAGAACCCACCGGGCATGAAAATAAACCGCCCGTCTTCATGACTCGCAACGTCAAAGTGGTGGATTCGCGCACAGTGGGCAGCGATAACAGCCATCTGAAGCTGAAATTGACCGCCAACGGTGAGCCGCCGATTGACGCCATTGGCTTTCGTCTAGGCGAATGGTTACAGGATATGCCGGAATTTTTGGATATTGCCTATTATTTAGAAGTCAACGAGTATCAGGGGCGGCGTAATTTGCAACTGAATTTACAGGATATTTGTCCAGCAGGAGCCGGCGCGTGTCTGTAAAAATATGGTTGCTTTTTGGCATTCTATTATTATCGGCATGTTCGAATAATGCAGCACCACCACTGCCTACACCCAACGCCACGCAGCGGGCAGAACGTGTCGCACAGCGCGAAATACTTCCAGATGCCCCTCTTAATCGCTTCGGCATCGTCGAAGGGTTCTGGTTGCCCGAATTAACCTGTGAATTGGGCGTCGGTTGGGAGCGCATTATTTTTGATTGGGCGCAGCATGAACCTGAAGATAGCCAAAGTTGGAACACGCTCAATGTAGATGATCGTTGGCTGGTTGCCGCTAATGATTGCAACCGTGAAATCGTGGCGCTGCTGAAACACACGCCAGCATGGGCAACCGATGGCATCCCTAACGCCGGGCTACCACGCGGTTTATACTTGCCCGATGATGACCCACAAAATCTGTGGGCAAATTTCGTCCGTAAAACTGTGACCTACTATCAAGGGCGCATGGGGCGCGGCGTGACTCACTTTATTATTTGGAATGAACCCGATATTGAATCTGGCACCTATGGCTTTATCTTTGATGGCACGTTGGAAGATTATGCCCAACTGCTCAAAGTCGCCTATCGGGTGGCAAAAGCGGCAAATCCCAATGCCAAAATTCACTTAGCAGGCACGACATATTGGCACGACATCAACGCCGGACGCCGCCCCTATATAGACCGCCTCATTGAAATCCTTCGGCAAGACCCGGATGCTGAAGCGAATCAGTCATTTTTTGATGTCGTCAGTTTGCACATTTATTTCCGTACCGATACTGTTTACGATATTGCGATGCAAACGCACGCGATTTTAGAAAAATATGGGCTAACCGATAAAGCCATTTGGATTAACGAGACCAATGCTGCCCCAACTCACGACCCAGAATGGCAAGTCGAGCGTCCCCAATTTTCGGTGGATTTGGAGCAGCAAGCGGCATTTTTGGTGCAAACAGCGGCATTAGCATTGGCAGCAGATGTGGAGCGTGTGGCAGTTTATAAACTCTATGACCAGAATTTGCCGCCCGGTGGCGAAACTTTTGGCATCCTCAATCCTGCGAATCAACAGCCTCGTCCGGCATTTTTCGCATGGCAGATGGTGACACAGCATTTTAACGCCACTGAAAAAGCCTATCTTCACCAATTGCCGGAACTTAATGCAATATTATTGACAGATTCAACCCAAGCCCCGATGTTGGTTGCTTGGGCGCGAACCGCTGCCGAAGTAACCCTTGAAATCGCTGTGGGCGATGCCTCAAACACCGATTCGCTAGAGTCGTGGGATATTTATGGCAATATCACATCATTGCTGCCAGAAAATGGGGTTTACACACTTCACTTGCTAGGAGCAAAATGTACGGATAAACAAGAAGGTTGTTTTATCGGCGGCAGACCTGTGATACTGCGTGTGCCAGCAGGCAGCACCATCACCGCTAAAACATCCTCCGGCACATACGCCATCACTTTTGAAATTGAGGAGTAATCAACTTGGCAGACAATACCAACCGGCAAGCGCCCGGTGAAATCAAATTTTCGTATGGTGGGCAAGCCGTGATTGAAGGCGTCCTGATGCGCGGCGCGAATACTGCCGCCATCGCTGTCCGTAACCCACAAGGGCAAATCGTGATTCATGAACAACCCTTGAACAAAACGCTGTATCGGGGGCGCATTGCCCGCACACCCTTTTTACGCGGGCTAGTGGGGCTGTGGGATGCCATGGGGCTTGGCACACGGGCGCTCATGTGGTCGGCAGATGTGGCACTGACGGAAGAAACCGAAGAAAAACAAAAAAGCACTTTTGACGGACCCATTGGTTTTGCCACGATTGCGTTTTCGCTGTTGATTGGCATTGGCTTATTTTTCTTGCTGCCCACCACCGCCGCTACTGGCATCGGTAATCTGCTCGGCATCACCTCCAGCGATAACGCGGCAATCGTTGAAACTACGGATGATGCAACGGAAACAACGGAGGCAAATACAGGTGGGCAAGGCTTTATTTTTTACGAAGCACTCCCCATCGGTTGGGAAGCGACCGTCATTAATTTTATCGAAGCTGTGATTCAGCTTGGTATCCTCATCATCTACATTTCCGTCATCGGGCAAATGAACGATGTCAAACGCTTATTTGGATATCATGGTGCAGAACATAAAACGATTAATGCGTATGAAGCCGGCGCAGATTTGACACCGGAAAATGTCGCCAAATTCCCGATTGAGCATCCGCGCTGTGGCACGGCATTTTTGCTGACGGTCGTTTTCGTCAGCGTGTTTGTGTTTTCGCTGCTAGGGCGTCCACCGTTTATTTGGTTAATTATTTCGCGGGTGATATTCATTCCCGTGATTGCGGGCATTTCCTATGAACTGCTCAAGTGGTCTGCCAGCAACATGCATCGCGGTTGGGTGCGCGTCATCGTTAAGCCCAATTTGATGCTGCAACACCTGACGACCCGTGAACCCGATTTGCACATGATTGAAGTCGCTATTACCTCATTTAAGCGCGTGCTGCTGTCCGAAGGTCTCATCAAAGATACGGAAGCCGCTATCCCTGCCCCACGCCCCGAAGCCGCCTATGGTCCCGCTGTTGGCGATTAACCAGACTTTGCTGAACCGCCAAAAATGTATCTTGGCGGTTTCGCATCACCCAATATTTTTACTCAACGCTTTTCTGCCCACTGACAATAAACATGGGGTCATGTTTGCCTTGGGTATGCAGTGCCGTCTGGATATTGCCGAATTGTGCCGCTTCAAAATAACTGGCGACCAATGACACATGCTGCATATCCGTCATGTTCAGCCACACCCCAATGGCTTTTGTGGGGAAACACCGATTCGAGAATGAGACAATAAAACTACCGCCCGGTTTCAAAACGCGCTTGACATCGCTAAAGACGGCTATCGGATTTGTGAGATATTGCACTGAAACGGCACATAAGACCGCATCAAATTGAGCAGACTCATACGGCAAATTGGGGGTATCGTTCAGGCTGTGAACCACAAAAACATCTAATTGGGGATTATCTGCCATTTCTTCGGCGTTCATCCCCAAGCCATATACTCGTTCTGGTTTGAGGCTTTCTGGCAAATGGGAGCGCCAACTGCTCATCATATCCAGAATCACATCCCCATCTTTGAGCGTTCTAGCATAATGCTCACGCAGCACGGCAATCGCGCCATCATCAATATGCACGACTTTTCGTGGAAAGCTATAAAACTGAAAATCGCTACTTTCATCGTGTCGTTGGAAAAATTCTTTCGGGAGATTGGATTTCATCAGACGCTCTCTTTTTGTTGGTTTTTGTGAGTATCAACGAAAAGCCTAAACGCCCGATGAAACTTTCGTGATGAGATGCTTTTATTCAGTGAGCCACCCTTTTTCGCGCAGGTATGGCACACACTTTTGAATGCCTTCTGACAGGCTTATTTTGGGCTGCCAATCCAGTTTTTCCCGCGCTTTTTGCATAGAATACACCAAGTGTTTCGTCAGATACCGAATGGACTGCGGCGTATCAAACGGCTGCCCGCGCAAAATCAATATCGCTTCGATTGGATAGCCTAATGCAATCAACAGCGGCGCAGGCAGCGATAACCAATTTTGATGCCCTACTAAGGCACTGTAGCCCAAAAGCCACTCGCGCCATGTGGGTGCCGGGTCAGGCGCACAATGAAAAATTTCACCCACTGCCTGCGGATGTGTCGCCAGCACGAGCATCATATCCACCACATCATCCACATAAATCGGATGAGCATTGCCGCTGCCATTGCCCACAAATGGCGCTGGATTACGTTGTGCAATCTTAAAAAGTGTGTTCGTCCACAAAGCACTATTCGCGCCATAAATCATTGCCGGACGCACAATGCTGTATGGCACATTTTTCGCGGTCGCCATCAGCACTTTTTCGCCTTCGCGTTTGGTTAGGTTATAGGGCGTGCGACAAAAACGCGGTTCGCTATCTTCCCTAATCACCGGAATTGAACCATCGGGTATGCCATAAATCGCAATCGTGCTGACATGCACCAAGCGTTTGACAACGGCATTTTCCGCGGCTTGCATCACATTCCGCGTGCCGTCTACATTGGCTTGATATTGTGCTTGATACGTCCCGCCCAAACCCGCCGCCACATGAAAAACAACATCACAGCCTTGGGTGACTTCGTTCATGCGGGCAGCATCGGTGATGTCCCCTGCCACAATTTCGATATTCTCGATGCTGCTGATATAGCGGTCACGATTCGGGCGGCGGGCAAGCGCCTTGACTTTGACACCCTCCGCTGCCAAACGCCGCGCCAATGCCCCGCCCAAAAATCCGGTTGCGCCCGTCACCAGCGCCGTTTTGCCTTTGAGTTCGTCTATCACTGCTGCTTACCTGCCTCAATTGGGTCATGTGCGATTGCTTTTTGACCTAGCATCTCTTTATAAACGCTGCCAGATGTTACGCTTCATCACCGCTATCCCCGTTTTCGCGCTGCCGAATATAGTCCACCACGCGCACCAATTCATCATAAGGTTGTGCGCCGGGAATCAAATATTTGTTGATAAAGACCATTGCTGGCACACCGGTAATCTGGAATACCTGCGCTTGCAAAATATCCTGATTCACGTCGCTTTCCAGTATCGAATCATCCAATGCTGCTAAAAACGCCGTTTCATCTAGCCCAATATTTTGGGCAATGCTGCCTAACACTTGTTTATCACTGATGTCCTGCGCTTCTTGCCAATATGCCCGGAACAGCGCGGCATGATATGCATCGCCTTTGCCGTGTTGTTCAGCATATTTCGCGCCAATTAACGCCGGGCGGCTGTTGATGCCAAATTTGCCAGAGTTAATCTCGATGCCATATTGGGCTTTTGCCATCGCTTCAAATTGGGGACGCGCTGCCATAATCCGCGCCTTATAATCTTCGGGCATGGGCGGCGCACCCGCCGGACGCAGTTCAAACGAGCGCCATGTTATCGTAACGCCATGTGATTCCTTGAGCTTCTCCAAACTGGAGGAGACGAGAAAACACCAAGGTCAGACAAAATCTGACCACACATCAATATGAATCGGCAAGTCAGCCATACAAATTGCTCCCATTCGTGTGCATTTGACAAAATAAATCCAGCGGGTAAAATAGAACTAATGTTCCTTTAGAATGGAGACGAGAGTATGACCTACACACTAACGCACATTCGGTTATTGGTCAATAATTTTAAAGAGTGTTTTTTCTTTTATCGAGATGTGATGGGTTTTGAATATCGTGCTGGCGATGAGACCGGTCCATACGTGGAATTTTTCGCCGGTGACAACATCATGCTGGCACTATTTGAACGCAGTTACATGGCAAATGTCGTCCACACCACCGATAAACCCGCTGAAGCCAGCGCCCAAGACACGACAACCCTGTGTTTTGAAGTTGCCAACGTGGATGAGATAGCAGCAAAAGTCAAACAAGTCGGTATTCCGTTAATCAACGAACCTATGGATATTGAACAATGGGTGCTGCGGGTCGCGCATTTCCGCGACCCGGCTGGCAACCTTATCGAAATTAATCATGATTTGCCGAATACTTAATCAGCAGCGGCGGGAATAGGTGCAAAATCCTGTTCCCGGAACTGCATCTCATACAAGCGGGCATATAAGCCATTTTTTGCCATCAGTTCGTCATGCGTGCCAAGTTCTACAATTTGCCCTTTTTCCAGAACAGCAATACGGTGGGCAATCCGAATCGTACTTAAACGATGGGCGATAATCACCGTTGTGCGATTACGCATCAAGCGCCCCAATGCCTCTTGCACTAGATGTTCGCTCTCGTTATCAAGGCTGCTAGTGGCTTCGTCTAAGAGCAGAATGCGCGGATTTTTGAGGATGGCGCGGGCAATCGCTACTCGTTGGCGCTGCCCCCCACTCAATCGCACGCCCCGTTCCCCAACAATGGTTTCGTAGCCATCCGGTAGTTCGATGATAAAATCGTGGGCATTGGCGGCTTTGGCTGCGGCAATCAAGTCATCTTCATTGGCATCTAAGCGCCCGTAGAGAATATTTTCACGAATAGTCCCGCCGAAAAGCAGCGTTTCCTGTGGCACAATGCCAATGTGTTCACGCAAGCTCTTTTGCGACACTTGGCGCACATTGTCGCCATCTACGCGCAAAACACCTTCCCCAACGTCATAAAAACGCGGAATCAGATTAAACATGGTGCTTTTGCCCGCACCACTGGGTCCCACCAGCGCGATAATTTCACCGGGGGCAATGTCCAAGTGAATATCATGCAGCACGGCTTGGCGTTCATCATAGCGAAAATGCACGCCTTCAAAGCGAATCCGCCCTTCAACCATCTTTAGAGTTTTAGCATTGGGCATATCCTGAACGATCGGCAGTGTGTCTATGATTTGAAAGACTCGTTTGGTCGCGCCCAATGCCTCTTGAAATTGCGAGTACAAGCTCACCAATACAGCAAAGCTCTGACCAATCGTGATGCCATACACCAAAAAGGCAATTAATTCGCCCGCGGTCAAGCGTCCGTCCAGCACTTCACGCCCACCAAACCACAAAAATGCTGCTAGACTGCCAAACGAAATAAACGCCATCACCGACCCAAACACCGCCCGGATTTGCACCAGTTTGAGCGCCACCTGAAAAGCACGTTCAATGGCTGACCCATAGCGATGCACTTCATAATCTTCGCGCACAAACGTTTTGACTTCGCGCACATTTTGCAACACTTCTTCAGCGACAACGGTTGCTCCCGCCAGTGCATCCTGAACTTGCGTGCTGATGCGGCGCATATAGTAACCTGCGGTAAACCCAAACGCGACAATCACCGGAATCAGCACCACAATAAACAGTGTTAAGCGCCAATTGAGCAGCACCATCAAGATTAATGCGCCTACCAAGGTCAGCGATTGCCCCAATAAGGCACTCACATTATTGGTCAGCGCAGTTCGCATCACGGTCACATCGCTAGAAAGGCGGCTCATCAATTCACCTACGCGCCGTTCTGTAAAAAATTTGAGCGAGAGCGTCTGCAAATGTTCGTAAAGCTGCTTGCGTAAATCAACCACCACGCGCTCGCCGACAAAATTAAGTTGATAGGTCTCTATCAATGTTGTCACTGCTCGCAGCGCAAATAACACCACCAGCGTTATCGTAATCGTATCTAACAGTTGCAAATCGCGGACTTGCAACACCGAATCCACCACCCCTTGAATCACCGATGGAAACACGAGATTCAACGCAGAACTTAATAATAATGCCACCAATGCCACCCCTAACCGCCAGCGATACGGCAGCAAATAACGCAGCATACGCCGCCATTGCATCGGCACATCCGGGATTTCGCGTTCTTCATTTTTGGTTTTTGCTGCCATGCGTCCACGCCGCATCATGCCCATAATCCCGCTTCTTTCTCAACGAGTCTGTTTTGTGAAGATTGTCACAGTCTACGCGCACTGCGTTAGACTCAGATAAAAACTTAACGAATGTACGCCCATCTGCTAAAATGCAGGTTTGGTTACACTCGATAAATCTTGTATACGCAAACCATGCGGTCTATGTCTCTAGCCAATATTCGATAGAAAGTACATTCGGCACATGAAGCTGTTACCACACCTCCACACCCAACTGATTATTCAAGCGATTCACGCTGCCCAAACCGCTGGAGACTTACCCGCGTTTGAAATACCAGTTATTTCTGTCAAACCATCGGATAAAGCCGGGCAAGGCGATTATGCCTCCCCTATCGCTATGGGTTTATCCAAACTTGCTGGGAAAAAACCGCGTGACATCGCGGAAACCATCGTCAAATATTTGCCTGCAACCGATTTCATAGACAAAGTTGAAATCGCCGGACCCGGTTTTATCAATTTCACATTGAATCCGGCGTACCTCAAGCAGCAAGTAGACGCCATTCTGAACGAAAATGATGCTTTGTTCACGCTAGACATTGGTGCTGGTAAACGCGCCCAAGTCGAATTTGTTAGCGCCAATCCAACGGGTCCGCTGACCGTCGGGCGCAGTCGCGGTGGCATTGTGGGCGATACGATGGCACGCTTGTTAGAAGCTGCCGGATTTGCCGTTGAACGCGAATATTATTTCAACAATGCGGGCAATCAGATGATGATGCTGGGCAAAAGTTTACAGGCACGTTATTTGCAAGCATTGGGGCAAACCGTTGACCTACCCGAAGGCGGCTATCAAGGGGAGTATCTAGTTGAATTTGCCCAAGAACTCGTCGCTGAAAAAAGCGATGGGCTGGCAAATGCCGACTGGCAAACCTTCAAAGACTATGCCGAGAAAAAAATGTTTGCGTGGATAAAACGCACACTTGCCCGCGTGGATATTCATCATGATGTGTTCTTCAACGAAGATAGCCTACTGCATAATGGCAGCGTGGAAGGTGTCTTAGAAGCACTCAAAACCAATGGCTATGTTTATACATCCGTAGAACGCGAAAACGCTGCCGAAACGCACCAAGAAAAACGCGCAACAGGTACAAAGCCTGCTGTTTGGTTTCGCTCCACCGCATTAGGCGATAGCGAAGACCGCGTGTTAGTAAAGAGTGATGGCATTCCCACCTATACACTGCCCGATATTGCCTATCACAAAAATAAACTGGATAGAGGCTTTGACCTGCTCATTAATATTTTAGGGGCAGATCATGGCACGCAGTATAAAGTCGTCCAGTATGGTGTGCAGGCGCTCGGTATGGATCCGTCCAAAATTCAGGTCATCCTTAATCAAATGGTGCGCTTCATCAAAGATGGCGAATTCGTGAAAGGCAGCACGCGGCGCGGCGTGTTTGAAACGTTGGATGACCTTATCGAAGAAACTAGCGCCGACGCGATTCGCTATCATTTGCTGGCACGTAGCGCCAATTCCCAGATGGATTTTGACCTAGATGCCGTCGTCAAACAAAGCAATGATAATCCTGTGTATTATATCCAGAATGCCCATGTGCGCTGCTGCGGCATCCTGCGCGAAGCTGAAGCACGCGGCTTTAACGACCATGAAGCTGATTTAAGTTTGTTGGGTGAGGATGAACTCAGTTTCATTCGCAAGGCGCTAGAATTGGGCGAAGTGATAGAAATCGCCGTCAGCCAATATGAACCACATCGTATCGCATTTTACGCCCATGAAATGGCGAGCGCATTTCATCCGATTTATGACCGCGTGCGCGTGCTGCATACCGAAGTGCCGGAAGATGTGGCAAAAGCACGGTTGCGGTTTTATCGCGCTGCTCAAGTCTGTTTCCGGCGGGTATTGCGGCTCATGGGCATGACCGCGCCAGAACGCATGTAAACATCAAGAAAACCGCCAAGACGCAGAGAACGCCAAGAAATGCTATAAAAAATTTGGCGTTTTTGGCGATTCGCGTCTTTTATAATGTGCTATTTTTCGCTTCACTTATTCTAAATATGGAGTTCGGCTATGGGCTTAAAACCCGATCATTGGATACGCAAGATGGCGCAAGAACACGGTATGATTGAGCCATTTGTAGAAAAACAAGTCCGCGAAGGCGTGATTAGCTTTGGCATCTCGTCTTATGGCTACGATATGCGCGTCTCGAATCAGTTCAAAATTTTCACCAATGTTTTTTCAGCAGTGGTAGATCCCAAAAATTTCGACCCCAAATCATTTGTGGATTTTGAAGGGGATGTCTGCATCATCCCGCCGAACTCATTTGCATTAGCGCATTCGGTGGAATATTTTCGCATTCCGCGCAGTGTGTTATGTGTGACATTAGGAAAATCGACGTATGCCCGCGCAGGTATTATTACTAATATTACACCCTTCGAGCCGGGGTGGGAAGGTTTTGTAACGCTGGAAATCAGCAATACAACGCCCCTCCCCGCCAAAATTTATGCCAATGAAGGCATCGCCCAAGTGTTATTTTTTGAAGCAGATGAAGAATGTGAAGTCAGCTACGCCGATAAAAAAGGCAAATATCAGGGGCAAACGGGCGTGACACCGCCACGCATTTAAGCGCCTGCGCCTTTTTTCGCCAATTCATCGGCAACGTCATTCCAAGTGGTGCCGCTGTGGCTTTTGACTTTGTGCCACTTGATTTTGACAGCACACGCCCGCACAAATGCGGCATAACGTTGGGTCAATGGCAAATTAGCTTTCCATTGACCCCGTGCCCATTTTTCTATCCCGGCGTAATCATACAAAATTTCAATCGTCGGGATGTTATTTTTTTGGCAATACTCCAAGACGGTTATCGTCGCCATCAATTCGCCTGCCACTTGCCGCGACTCCAAATCTTCGGTCACGCTGCCAGAAAACCGCTGCACCTCTTGACCATCGCGCAGCAGCACCGCCCCATAGCCCACGCGCCCATTGTGATATGAGCCATCCACATATGCTTGCACGCCTTTGGCAATAATCGGCGGTGCTTTTTCTGCTTGAGTAGTAACTTGGGCAATCGTCGCCCATGCCGTTTCAATGTCCGTGCCAATCGCCTCATCGGTGATTTGATGCACCTTGCACGTAAACTCACTGCGCTTGGGACTGTAATACAAATTGATGCTGCCGTAGCCCTTGCCATTTTTCCGTGCTGATAATTTCAGCGTGTAATCCCGGAATGAATCGGGGCGAACCGCCGCCTCGATGCCATTTGCCGCCAATACCGCGCAAAACTGCTGCGCCTTCCCGCGCAGTTCATCCTCAAACTTATACCCTGCCATGCAGCACCTTTGTTCTGGAAATAATGCTCGAATCATACCATAAATTCTTGTAAAAATGTTCTTTTTTTATTCAAAAAATATCTTTACTTTTTGAGTCAAAAATGCTATACTTAATGATATTGAGAAAGGTGACTCTATGACAAAAACAGATGAACGTGAGAAAGCAAGAACATTACGCAAACAAGGCAAATCGGTCAAAGAAATTGCCCAAGAAATCGGTGTTGCCAAAAGTTCGGTCAGCACATGGGTTAGAGACATTGAATTGACAAAAGAACAAGTTGAAGCATTAGGCAATCGGCGACCACAATTTGGGGATATTCATAAGGGAAGCAAAGCTGTCAAAGCAAAATACAAAGAATTAAGATTGCAGTATCAAAAAGAAGGCAGGCAAAAAGCCCGTGAACGCGATTTACTCCATTCGCAAGGCTGTATGTTGTATTGGGGTGAAGGATCAAAAGCTCGTGATGAGGTTCAATTAGCTAATTCAGATCCCGATTTATTAAGACTTTTCCTTAAATTTTTGCGTGAATCATTACAGGTTCCAGAAGAAAAAATCGTTATGGTGATTCATTGCTATTTGGATAATGGGCTATCATCAGAAGAAATTACAGAATATTGGCTCAAAACACTCGATTTGAAACCAATTAATATTAGAAAAGCTATCATAAATCTTCAACCATCAAGTAGCCAGCAGAAAGGACGCAAACTACCCTACGGAACATGCCATATTAGGGTATACAGCACGCAACACATCCAACACATCTACGGCGCAATCCAAGAATATGCCGGCATTGATAAACCCGAATGGTTGGATTGATGCTTGCTAAATAACAGCAATATCCCTATAATTCAGCGATATAAGGGTGCATAGCTCAACTGGCAGAGCGCAGTCCTTACAAGACTGATGTTATAGGTTCAAGTCCTATTGCGCCCAAATATATTTTAAAATAACAAACACTCGCGTACAGCGGGTGTTTTTGATTCTTGGCGAAATTCTTCTACATTCATCTAAATAACAAATTTCTAAAGCAATCATTTCCCTTTTTTCAGCCTGTAGTAGAAACTGGAAAGATTAAAGATTAGATTTTCAATAAGCGACAATATCCACTCATAATCTAAACTTCTCAATATGTGCTGCCAAGGATTGGGGAGTTTACATGCATCGAGTAATAACAATCCCGCTTTTCTGAATTCTTTATCCTGTGGAACCCACCGTGTAACAAAGTGAAAGTTCCCATTTTTTGCACCTTCGAAATTCCAAGTTTCTCCATCAAAACCAAGACGATCATCCTCAATTGGGAGATCCCAAAACCGAATTTTGTCGATTTGCCGCAAAAATTTCTTCACGTTACGGGCAGATATAGGTTTTGTATCATTGATTTGCAAACGCTTTTCGTACTTGGGATAATTTGTATTAACATGAAAACCTATTTCAACACTTTTCCAAATCTTGATGGTAGCGATACCAGTACCATCCGGTTGAATTTCCAGTCGAATTACCAGTGGTCCTTGTAGGTTTCGTCCCCCCTCCCATTGAAATCGATAAGCGTGATAACCTGATGCATTGCTATGTTTCCACAAGGCTGGTTCGCCTGCTTGCTGCATTAAGGAAAAATGCATTTTAGAAACATAATTGCTTCTATCCTCATCGTCTGGATAAACAAATCTTGGTGGAAGCATCGAGTCGTTGGTCATGTAGCGCATCCTCATCGCATAACAACTACCCTATTTTACTTAATCTTATGCATTGTGTGTGCAAAGCAAACATCAATCATAAAACACTCGCAAACAGCGGGTGTTTTTGATTCTTGGCTGTTCTTCATACCGATTCGCTGATAAATCCCACTTTCAACCCCAACAGATTTGTTGTTACGCTTGTAATGAATAATATAGGCTGCATGGGATATTTTGCAATGACACTTGTAACTGTTAATCATCTCAACCAAACCATCAACTCTCGTCCATTTCATGGCGAGGAGGATTTTTGGCGTGTTCGTAATCTTTTGATTGAAACCTACCCCCTCACCCCAACTGGCTTCAATTGGGAAATTCGGCGCTGGGATGGCTGGCGCTTCCATCGTGAAACGACGGACATCACACCCATATGGCAGGAACGCCTCCGCCTGTGGGAAACCGAGGACGGACACCTGGTGGGGGTAGCACATCCTGAAGGAGATGGAACGGTATTCTTGGAACTGCACCCAGATTATCGTCATTTGCAAGATGAAATGCTCGCATGGGCAGAAAAGTATTTAGCAACGCCAGTGATTGATACTGCCCAGAACCGCTTAGAAACTTTCGCATTTGAATATGATACGCCGCGCCAGAAAGTGCTGGCAGCCCGCGGCTACGAAAAAATGCCTTACGGTGGCGTTACCCGCCGGATACGTTTTGGCAAACATCCTCTACCAGAAATTGTTATGCCAGAAGCATACACCGTGCGCGGTACACACGACGATGAAGATGATTATCGCCGAATTGCCGATATTCTGAACGCGGGCTTTAATCGCACTATGCATACGGCGCTGGAATTTAAGCATTTTGCCACGCGCTCGCCTTCTTTCCAGCATAATCTGAATCTGGTAGCAGAGACACCTGATGGCATCTTCGCTGCGCTGGTCGGTGCAACTTACGAACCCACTAATCGTTACGGCATTATCGAACCTGTTTGCACGCATCCCGATCACCGCCGTAAAGGATTAGCACGAATCCTCATACTGCAAGCCCTACATCGTTTACAGGTGTTGGGAGCAACGGATGTCTATGTGGATACCGGTGATATGGTTGCCGCCAACACGCTTTATGATGAGGTTGGCTTCACCGAAGCATACAAAGGATATATCTGGCAAAAATTCCTCTAACACCTTCATTGCCTACAAATTCCCCGATTTGCCCCCAACACTTAGTGTATTGAAAGGTTGGAATAAGCGACTTTACCACTGGTGTGTGCTATTGCATTACAAATTGTTATTTTTCATTGACCCTTTTTATACCTCGCGCATAAATTTTGTTAAAAAATATTGCGAAACATCCTCAAAATCGTTGGCACAGGCAGCGAAATTCGCTAGAATTTATACTATCCACTTTCTTAATTTCAGCGATGCGTTGTTAAACCATAGGACTATCAGCCAAAGGATGAAAACGGTATGCTACAGGGCTATCGCTTAACAACCAAACTGCACGAAACCAGCCAATCCATCATTTATCGGGGATATAACAACGATAACACCCCGGTGATTATCAAAATCCTCAATGGGGACTATCCATCGCCAATTGCGATTGCACGTTTCCGGCGGGAATATGATATTTTGCGAAGTTTAGATGCCGAGCATGTCATTAAAGCACACGCGCTGGAGAAATATAACAATAGTTTTGCCATCATCACCGAAGATATTGGTGGCACAGCGTTGGCAGATCGGCTAAAGCAGCGGCGGCTAACCCTGCGTGAATGTTTGACGTTGGCATTGGCAATGACTGAAGGTTTAAGCGCCGTTCATCAGCGGCATTTTATCCATAAAGACATTAACCCGGCGAACATCGTCTACAATGCCGAAACCGGGGCGCTCAAAATTATTGATTTTGGTCTGACTACCGCTATCTCGCGTGAGAATCCCGAAATCCGTAATTTTAACGTGATGGAAGGCACTTTAACGTATATTTCGCCCGAACAAACCGGACGCATGAATCGAGCGTTGGATTATCGCACCGATTTTTACTCGCTGGGTGTGACCTTTTATGAGATGCTGGTTGGGCATGTGCCGTTTGATACGACGGATACGCTCGAATTGGTTCATGCCCATTTAGCGAAGATGCCGCGCCCCCCGATTGATTGTGACCCCAATATTCCCGCACCAGTTTCCGATATTGTGATGAAGTTAATGGCAAAAACAGCCGAAGACCGTTATCAAAGCACGCATGGGTTGTATCAGGATTTGCGCCGTTGCTTGGATGATTTGGAAACCACCGGCACTATCCAGCCCTTTGTTATCGGGCAAAACGATTATTCCGACCGCTTTCATCTGCCGCAATCGCTGTATGGGCGGCATTCAGAGATTGAAGAATTGCTGGCAGCGTTCCAGCGCATTACAACGCTGGGGCAAAGTGAACTTATGTTGGTTGCAGGGTATTCCGGCATTGGGAAATCGGCGTTGATTCATGAATTGCATAAACCATTGGTGCAGCAGCGCGGTTATTTTATCTCCGGCAAATTCGACCAGTTTCAGCGCAACATCCCCTATCGCGCTGTGATTCAGGCATTTCAAGAACTCATGCACCAACTCCTCACGGAGAGCGAAGCACAGTTGGCACGCTGGCGCGAGAATTTGTTGGCAGTCTTGGGTCCCAACGGGCAAGTTTTGATAGAAGTACTGCCCGAAGTAGAGCTAATCATTGGCACGCAACCGCCTGCCCCTGAACTGCCCCCGGCTGAAACCCAAAATCGTTTTAATCAAGTGCTGCTCAGTTTTGTCCGTACTTTTGCCTCAGCGGCACACCCACTGGTGATGTTCGTGGATGATTTGCAATGGGCAGATGCGGCATCGCTCAAACTGATTGAGATGTTCATGACCAGCGCCCAAATTGACCATCTATTGATTATTGGGGCGTATCGGGATAACGAAGTCAACAGCAGTCATCCCCTGACTCTCACGCTCAACGCGATTCAGCAAGCCGGGGCGATTGTGAATTCGATTGCGCTGTCGCCGTTGGATTTGCAAGATGTGAATCAGTTTGTGGCGGATACTTTGCGCTGTAGCTTGGAACGAGCGAAACCCTTAGCAGAACTGGTGCTGATTAAAACCAACGGCAATCCCTTCTTCATGACTGAATTTTTGAAATCACTGCACGCCGAGCAACTGTTACAATTTGATTTTCAAGGCGGTGGTTGGCATTGGGATTTGGCACAAATCCAAGACCGCGACATCACCGATAATGTCGTCGAACTCATGGCGGGCAAAGTCCAGCAATTACCATCGGCAACCCAAGAAGTTCTCAAACTCGCTGCGTGCATTGGGCATCAATTTGACCTAGCGACGCTCGCTATCGTCTATCAAAAATCATCCTACGAAACTGCCAATATGCTGTGGGTGGCACTGCAAGCTGGGTTAATTGTCTCTAGTGGCGAAGCCTACAAATTAATGCAGTTCGATGTACAAAATTTATCGGAAGAATTGAATGCCGAATACAAATTCGCCCATGACCGCGTACAGCAAGCCGTCTATTCGCTGATTCCTGCCGCCGATAAGCAGGAAATTCATTGGCGTATTGGGCAGTATTTGTGGGACTATATCCCCCAAGCGGATATGCCCGATCACATCTTTGATATTGTGAATCAACTCAATCTGGGGCGCGACCTTGCCATCAATCAAGAGGAGCGCACCCGCCTTGCCCAACTCAATTTATTGGCAGGGCAACGGGCGAAAGCCGCTATTGCCTATGAACCGGCGCTGCGTTACCTCACCATTGGGACTGAACTGCTGCCCGAAACCAGTTGGCAAACTGATTATGCGCTGACTCTCAGCCTGTATATGGAACGCTCTGAATGCGAATATCTGAACGCCCATTTTGCCGAAGCTGAAACATACTTTAACTTGATTTTGGGGGCTGCCCAAACCAATTTAGACAAAGCGCGGGTCTATGGCAGCAAAATGATTCTTTCCATGACCAAAGGGCAAGTGAAAGACGCGGCACAAGCCGGGGTAGCGGGGCTGCAACTGCTGAATGCCGATATTCCGTTTGTGCCAACGACTGCCCAAGTAGAAACCGAAATCGCCCAAGTGAGCGCCACATTAGGTCAGCGCCGCATTGCCGACTTGTACGATTTGCCGGCTATGACCGACCCGCATCAATTGGCGGTGATTGCACTGTTATCCGATGTTCTCGTGCCTGCGTGGTACACCAACATGGAATTGTTCTGCCTAACGACGGCTCGCATGGTCAATCTATCGCTGCAATACGGCAATACTGACATCGCCTCGTATGGCTATTCATGGTATGGCGTAATCGCTGGTTCGCGCATGGGCGATTATAAATCAGGCTATGAGTATGGTGAGTTAGCATTACGACTCAACCAACGCTACAACAATGTCCGTCTCAACTCCAAAGTGTACTGCATTTTCGGCGTCTTCCTGCAACCGTGGCGGGATCATATTCGTGAAGGATTGGTGATTAATAAACAGGGCTATCAGGCAGGGCTAGAAATTGGGG
>JALHOR010000067.1 GCA_022842885.1 Anaerolineae bacterium | reverse complement strand
TGACAAAAAACCTTCGCGGTTATCGGCACGCAGCCAAACGACCACCCCGCCAATCCCTACCATGAACAGGCTGGCGACAAAAGGCAGCATAAAATAGGCTAAAAAGTCGCCATCCGAAAAGCGCGATAGGGTCAATGCCGTACTACATTCGGCAATGGCGGCGCTAATTGTTTGGCAGGTCAAACTATTAGGAGCATCTGGGGTGGCGGGGTTATCATCAGGAAGAATAGTTGTTTCGGTGATACGCCGCTGAAAATCTAAGGTCATGGTTGTGCCGGGTGCCAAAATCGCTAACTCACGGCGAAAATTGGCGGCAGTCGTCGGAAAATGAGCATCGGCAAGCGGTTGGTCATTGATAGCGATGATGTAATCACCCCGCTGGACACCGGCATCATCACCTTGCCAGTCTATTCCACTGACGGGCATGGCAGCACTCACGACCCCAGTATACGACAGAATAAAACCGGGAAATGCCAGATTGCGAAATTGCAGCGCAAAAACAACATATAACAGCAGCAAACCACTTGTTACCACCAGCACTGCCATAGACAGCCCGCGCCAGAAGACTTGCTGCGACTGCAAAAAACCATTGGTTGTTGAGGGTGATACAGGTCGTGCCTTCATAACAACATAAGTCCTGCACACGTTTATGCGAATTGGCGATGAGAATCTTACTGTAATTCTATCACAGGGTTGAGTCTAACAATGGTTATATTTATTGGGATATGGTTTGATTCGTGTAGGAATCACACTATCGGGCTGATATATGAGGACTATAGAGCTACTCGTTTTAGAAGGAAAAAACTGGGAGCGACTATGCGCTCCCAGTGTGCGTTAAGAGGCGTCGCCAACAACGATAAGTAATGTCCCTTTGTCTACCGTTTGCCCTTTGCTGATGCTGATGGTTTTTACCACGCCAGCCCGTGGCGATTTCAGTTCGTTCTGCATCTTCATCGATTCCAGAATGACCAATGTTTGCCCTTCAGTAACCACTTGTCCGGGTGCGGTCAGGACATCCACAATGAGACCGGGCATAGGCGAAATGAGTTCGCCGGAGTTCACTTTTAGCCCGCCCTTGCGATTCAGCATGAGCATGGCGCGTTCATCTAGCACTTGCGCTTCGTATAAGCGCCCTGAGAGCAAGATTTCGTACTGCCCATTGCCGCGGTCTTCGACTGCCATCTCGTAGGAGCGATTGTCTTTGAGCATCGAATAGAGCGCATTGCTCAACGCCAAGAAATCCACTTCATGCGGTTGACCATTAAGCAAGAGCGAGCCATCCGGCAGAATTTCGAGTTCAAATTGTTGTTTGTTGATAATCGTAATGTATTTCATTTGTTCAATCGCTCCCAACGTGCCAGCCATTTCCAGTTGCTTGTATCGCGTGTGGCGGGGGCAACCACTTGGGCGGCAAGCTGCCGCTGGCGGTGGGCATAGAGGGTAGCGGCGATAGCAGCAGTTTCCAATTCCATCTCTGTCGGCTGATGTTCATAAGTCGTCATGCTAAAGCGGTCTTCGACAAAGCGCGTGTCGAACTGCCCGGCAATAAAACTAACGCTGTTCATCAAGTTGAGGTGAAACGGGATATTGTGTTTGACGCCCATAATCACAAATTCGGAGAGAGCGCGTTTCATCCGCAAGAGTGCCTCTTGGCGGTTATCGCCGAGCGTGATGAGTTTGGCAATCATGCTGTCATAATACGGCGTAATTTCAAACCCGGAGTAAATGCCGCTATCTACGCGCACGCCGGGTCCTTTGGGTGTATTCATCGTCGTGACAGTGCCAGTGGACGGAATGAAATTTTGATACGGGTCTTCCGCATTGATGCGGCATTCCAGCGCCCAACCATTAGGGTTCTGCACGCTTTCGGTGATACTCATGCGCCTGCCACGCGCAATACGCAGTTGCTCTTTGACCAAATCAATGCCTGTCACTAATTCGGTTACAGGATGTTCGACCTGAAGGCGCGTATTCATCTCCATGAAATAGAAATTCTTATCTTTGTCTACCAAACATTCGATAGTGCCAGCATTAACATAATCTACCGCTTTGGCTGCTGCGATTGCCATGTCGCCCATGCGACGGCGCAAATCGGGATCCATGAAGGGGCTAGGCGCTTCTTCCACAAGTTTTTGGTTGCGCCGTTGGATTGAGCATTCGCGTTCACCCAAATGAATCGTGTTGCCATGCATATCGGCAAGAATCTGAAATTCGATGTGCCGTGCGCCGACTAGCAATTTTTCTAGATAAAGTTCTCCATTGCCGAAGGCGCTTTCGGCTTCACGATGGGCATTGCCAATCGCCGATGCCAATTCTTCCGCTTTATAGACAGCACGCATCCCTTTACCGCCGCCACCAGCGGCAGCTTTGACCATGACTGGAAAGCCGATTTTGTGGGCAGCAGCGATGAGTTCTTCGTCTGATAAACCCGGTTCGGTGCCGGGAATTAATGGAACGCCGTTGCTTTTGACCGCTTGGCGGGCAGCTTGTTTATCGCCCATGGTGGCAATAGCTTTGGGCGAGGGCCCAATAAAAATGAGACCTTCGTCGGTTACTTGCTGCGCGAAAACCGCATTTTCTGCCAAAAAACCATAACCGGGATGAATAGCATCGGAGCCAGTGCGTTTCGCCACTTCGATAATTTTATCCATCCGCAGATAGCTCTCACGCGGGGGCGGCGTGCCGATATGAACAGCTTCATCGGCATAGCGCACATGCAGCGCCTTGCGGTCAACATCGGAATACACCGCGACGGTTGCTAACCCCAAATCCCGACACGCCCGGATAATGCGAACCGCAATCTCACCGCGATTAGCGATGAGAATTTTTTGCATATTAATCAGTCTGCCAGTAGGCATCGTGTTTTCTCCTTATCCGGTTACAACGGCATATTGCCGTGTTTGCGCGGCGGGTTGCTATCGCGTTTGTTCCCAAAGACTTGCAACGCATTAATCAGCCGGGCGCGAGTATCGCGGGGGTCAATAATATCATCTATAAAACCACGAGCCGCGGCGATATAGGGATGGGCGAATTTTTGACGATATTCGGCGGCAAGTTCGGCTTTTTTCGCTACGGGGTCTGCGGCTTCTGCCAATTCGCGCCGATGAATAATTTCGACAGCCCCTTCTGGTCCCATGACGGCAATTTCAGCGGTGGGCCATGCCAAATTTAAATCGCCGCGAATGTGTTTGCTGCTCATCACGCAGTAAGCGCCGCCATAGGCTTTGCGCGTGGTGACGGTCAATTTGGGAACAGTCGCTTCGCAGTAGGCAAAGAGCAGTTTTGCGCCGCTGCGGATAATGCCAGCATGTTCTTGATCAGTGCCGGGCAAATAACCGGGAACATCTACAAAGGTCACCAGCGGTATATTAAAGGCATCGCAAGTACGGATGAAGCGGGCTGCTTTTTCGCTGGCTTTGATGTCCAGCACACCTGCCAACACCATCGGTTGGTTGGCGACAATGCCAATGGCATGACCCCCCAAGCGTGCAAAACCGACCACGATATTGGCAGCATAATCGGGCTGAATTTCAAAAAAATAGCCCTCATCCACGACTTTTTCGATGACTTCTTTCATGTCATAGGGTTTATTGGGGTTTTCTGGCACAATCGAAAGTAAGGCACTATCGCTGCGTAAGGGGTCATCGGTGGTGGCGAAATAGGGGGCATCTTCCATGTTATTTTGCGGCAAATAACTGATGAGTTCACGTACCAGCATCAACGATTGCGTCTCATCATCAGCAACGAGATGGCACACGCCACTTTTGGCAGCATGAACCGATGCACCGCCCAAATCTTCGTAGGTCACATCTTCATTCAGCACTTGTTTGACGACGTTGGGACCGGTGATGAACATATAGCTAGTATCACGCACCATGATAATAAAATCGGTCAATGCCGGGCTATAGACTGCACCGCCGGCACAGGGTCCCATGATGACGCTAATTTGGGGAATCACACCGCTGGCAAGGGTGTTGCGAAGGAAAATATCGGCGTAGCCTGCCAAACTTTCTACCCCTTCTTGAATGCGAGCGCCACCGCTGTCATTCAAGCCAATCATTGGGGCGCCATTTTTCATCGCCATTTCCATGATTTTGCAAATTTTTTGAGCATGAACTTCGCTGAGGCTGCCGCCAAGCACCGTAAAATCTTGGCTATAGACATACACCAAGCGCCCATCAATCGTCCCCCAGCCAGTGACAACACTATCGCCGGGGAACTTTTGTTTATCCAGCCCAAAATTGCCGGAGCGATGTTCTACAAACGCATCCAATTCCCGGAAACTGCCGGGGTCAAGCAAAATATCCAAGCGTTCATAGGCAGTGTGCCGCCCTTTGGCACGGTGCGCTGCCACACGGTCTTTGCCACCTCCGGCATGGCTAGCAGCCCGCTTTTCCTCCAATTGGTCTATCAGCGGATTAGTCTCCATCCTGTTTATTCTCTCCTGTCGTTGCGCTGTTTAAAGGGGTGTATAGATTGCCAACCCCGACAGCATCAGCCAAATAACGATTGTGATCAATCTATTTGAATACCAGTAAATCCTAACTGTAACCAGAAAAGACGCACTTGCCCATAGAAAACTCACACCAATAGGCAACCGAATCATCATCTGAGCATTTTAGCCGCTAATTGTAACACCAACAGCGCGTGGATGATTTGGAAAAGGCAGAAGAACTGTACAAGAAGCGTCAAACGTTTGATGAGAATATTATGGTTTGTTGATGGATTGAAGTAATGTTTGCCATTTACTGATATGAACGGCTTTGATAGCCGTATCTGTTGAAAGGATGTTTGTATAGGTGTTCAAAAATATCATAGGATTATCCAATAAACGTAAATAATACTTGATTGTTGGCAAAACCCCATTAACGATGATTTCGCAACCTTGATTTTGCAAGGTATGACGCAAGATAGGGGCAATTTCTTGGTTGGGAGCTATGTTAGGGTCAGCAGTAGTTAAAATATAGTAGCGTTCAATTTGCTGATACCTAATTTTCTCCACAACATACTCTATCATACTGATTGTCACTGGCTTTTCATGCTTAACTTCAATGGCTTCAAAAAATGTGCCATCAGAATAAATCACTTCAATATCGGCAATTCCGTGTGATTTTGTATCCGCAGTTGTATGGCTTTTCAGCGGCGCAAGTTGTTTGCCTTCATAACGTCTGTTGCTGGTTATCATTAATGTGTAAATCGCATAGATGGCTAAGACGGGTAATCTTGCCCCACCTGCGACTTGATATGAGGTGAAAAAGTGTTCACTCAGCAAATCGAGTATTTGTTGAATGGTGATGGTGTTCTCAAGTTTTTGCAAAATAGGTGGGATTTGCTGATATTGCTGTGATAATCTATGAAAAATCGCCAATAGATACTCTGTTGCGTTATTTGGTTGTTCCTCAACATTATGCAGAATGCTCAAAAAAGCCTGTTTGACGGATTTATTAGAAATTTTACCCGGAAAATTAAAATCGAAAGCGTGAACTTGTTCTAAGGAACGAGTGAGCCATCCACTTTCACTCATTGATAAACGGGGGAATTTGCGCCGCATAAATGGGGTAATATGTTGGGTATCGTAACTGCGTCCAGAATAACCGTTAGGTAGCTCGACTTTATGTTGCCGAATATCTTGCTCTGGCGTTTCTATCTTTTTTGTGAGAGATGTAATCAACACCGTTAAAACCGCTTTCTGATTTTCAGCATAGGTGATGATTGTTTCAACCCATGCTAATTGTTCCGCATTGAGTTCTCCTTGTGTTGTTTGGGCGGTTATATAAAACTTCTCAAGAATTTCGTTTGGTGTTGACATCACATCCCTTAAAAGAGCAGAGGTGGATGTGGAATAATTTCTTGCAAGCGTTTTTCCGCGAAAGCACAATATTCTGGATTCAAATCGAAACCAATATAATGCCGTTTGGTTTGCTTACACGCCACAGCCGTTGAACCTGACCCCATGAAGGGGTCTAAGACCACATCATTTTCTTGGGTAAGCAGCAACAGAAATTCTTTGACTAACGCCACAGGATACATCGCAGGATGATTGCTGCCTTTTACCGACTCAACGGACATTTCTATCACATCGCGTTTGATGGGATTGCCATAGATGCGAATAATTGTGAAGCCATTTTTATCTAATTGAATTTGTCGCCCCCCTGCTTGCCCGCCAAAAGGTTCGGCGTGAATCCCGGCAATTTTCATACGAAAGCCTTCAATTTTGCCTGCTTTGACTTCTTGAATGACTTCGATGAGTTTTTGCCGTCCCAATTGTTTTTGTTCGGGTGTTAAATTAGATTGTTCAATCAGTTCAAAATAGCGTGTTCCTACCCGTGTATCTGCGCCATTGCGTTCTTTACGGGGGCGTTCATTTGCCATAAAACTATCCATATCGTAATAATACTGGTCAGATTTCACGAAGTGGAAAAAAGGCTCGGTACTGCTGACTAAGCGCCGTTTGAATTGGCGCGGTGTCGGATTGCGTTTGACCCAAGTAATGAGATTTACCAATTTTAAGGGACAGCGGCGCACCACTTCTAGCGCAAATTGATGAGGCACTAACAGCAAACTGCTGTCTTCGTATTTGTCGCCCAAATTAAAAACGATATTGCCGTCATCCTTGATGACCCGCACACACTCCGCCATCAATGCCAGTAGGATTTCCAGATATTCACTGACTGTTTTTTCATTGCCAATGCCACCCCCATAATCGCGTTGCTGAAAATAGGGCGGTGAGGTAATCACGAGATTGATGCTGTTACTTGGAATGGTACGAATGAGGTCAAAACAATCGCCACATAAAATGCTGTTCAAAGGTAAATTCACGGCGTCACCCCAAAACGGTTGAGCAGTTCGATGAGGGCGCTTTGGTAAGCAACCGGGTTTTCTTCTACCACGCGAATAGTGTGCGTAGAGGTGAGCGTCTTATCAATGCGAACCGGAATCGTATCCCATGTGCCGGATTTGTAGACGAAGCCATTATGCCAAATGGGAATGATGATCACATTCGCATCCAGCGCCCAGCCAATTTCCTGCACGGTAACTTGGGATTTTAGCGTTTCTTTGCTCAATAACACAATCAAATATTGCGAGTCTTGAATGCGCTTTTTCAAACCATCTTCCCAATTTTCACCGGGGATAAGCGCCATATCAATAAAGGGGTCTAATCCGGCTTGCTTGAGTTCGCGGTTGATAAGCAGGGCGAAGGCGCTGCTTTCGCTGCGTTTATACGAGATAAAAACCCGTGCCGCTTGAATCTCTGCTAGCAAATTAAAAGCATGGCGCGTCAATTCAAGACGGTCATTTTGTCGTTCCAGATAGCCCACTGTGAGCAACAATTGCAAATTGGGATAATGACTTTGCCAACGTGCCGCAAGATATTGGTCAAGCCGTTCATCGGTCATGCGATCATCGAACCACATGCCCAAAGCCGCGCCTTCAGTGCGGGCAAAATACCGAAAATCAAACCCGGTATCCCACAAGCCATAGCTAGCACCTTCTGCCAGTTCCCGCGCCAAAAGCCGCGTCCGGCTCATGGGGGAAACTGGAATATCGCGTTGGGTAACTTGCTCTATAAATTCTTCAATGGTCATGGCTGAGTCTCCGGCAAGGTGGCACGAATGTGTTGCAATAATGCTTGGAGTCGCTGTTGGTCATCGGCAGTGTAACGGTCTAAATGCGGCGGATCTTGGTCATAATTGGCAATCATTTGATAAAAGCGCGTGCGTTCAATGGTGAAAGAATATGCCACACCAAAATTGAGACGCGCACTATCATCATTGGCTAAAGGAATATCAATCACGGGCAAGGGGTCATCCACGCGCCAACCGAAAATCATGGTGCTGCCTTCTTGTAGTGATGGGTGTGGATTATTCACGAGAATCACATACGGAAATGCGCCCTTTTCGCCTTTTCGATAATTGGGCAGCAGGGGAATCAACGGCGGACTCTCATGCAGATAATCTATTTCAATCAGGTTGAGACCGCTTGCTAAAGTTTCTTTGCGTTTTTGCATATATTGACTGTGATGTGACCCATATGGCTTATTCGCAGGCGAAAGTAATTCGAGGCGGGTCACCGGTTTAAACGTTTTGCCAATCATCTCATAAATCATAACGCTGTTCAGCGCATCTTCATCCGGGAAAGTTTCAGCGAGGGTGATGGTGGCAATGGGTAGTGTTGCCTCCAACACGGGTGCAACTGAAGGAGATGAATTATCAGTACGATAAATGGCAATATCAGGTTGGGTGCGGCTCTTGCACTGGAACAATTCATCGGGTTCTTGTTCTCTAATTTGGAGCGATTTTTCTGCGCGTGTTAAATATCCGCTCGGCAAAATTTCGTCTATAGATTCTCGAAGATAAGTAACATAATCCGAATGAAAACTCTCCCAACCGCCATCTTCATCTTGCAGGTAGCTGTTGACATGGGCATTGATGCCGGGATAAAGATTCTTAGGGCTGAATTTTGCTGGCATAAGGCAATCTCCACACACACTTGATGCTATTTTACACCATCACCGCCGGGCGATATTCGCCAAAAACTGCCCGCAGACTATGGCACACTTCGCCTAATGTCACGTCGTTATCCACACATTCGATAATCAAGGGCATGAGGTTATCGGTGTTGCGTGCTGCCGCTGCCAACTGGTCACGCAAGGCGCTGACTTTTTCGTTATCGCGGTTAGCGCGTAAGGTTGCCAAGCGTTGGCAGGCTTCAGCTTCGATTGCCGGGTCAACGCGCAATAAATCAGCTTGAATCGGCTCGTCATTGGTGAAGTCATTCACACCAACGATAATTTCTTGCTGTTTTTCAACGGCGCGTTGAAACTCATACGCGGCATTTTGAATTTCGATGTTGATGTAACCTTCTTCAATGGCATGTAATGCCCCGCCCAAATCATCAATGCGTTGCAGATAGTCTTGAGCGCGAGTAAAAATTTCCTGCGTCAAATATTCGATGGCATAACTGCCCGCCATCGGGTCAACGGTATCTGCAACGCCGGTTTCGTGAGCGATAATTTGTTGGGTGCGTAACGCCACCTGCACGGCTTTTTCAGTCGGGAGCGCCAATGCCTCATCCATGCTGTTGGTATGCAGCGATTGCGTGCCGCCCAAAACCGCCGCCATCGCTTGCAATGCCACGCGCACGATGTTGTTTTCCGGTTGCTGCGCTGTGAGGGTGCTGCCCCCCGTTTGCGTATGAAAACGCAGCATCCAACTTCGCGGGTCTTTCGCGCCAAAACGCTCGCGCATAATCTCTGCCCAAAGTTTGCGGGCAGCGCGGAACTTGGCGATTTCTTCCAAAAAGTTGTTATGCGCGTTGAAGAAGAATGATAGCTGCGGCGCAAATTCATCTACACTGAGTCCAACTTTGAGGGCGGCTTCGACATAAGCGATGCCATTTGCCAGTGTGAATGCCACTTCCTGAACGGCGGTGCTGCCCGCTTCACGGATGTGATAGCCGCTGATGCTAATAGTGTTCCAATTCGGCACATGGTCTTTGCAAAAGGCGAAAATATCGGTGATGAGCCGCATAGAGGGCTGCGGTGGATAAATATAGGTGCCGCGAGCAATGTATTCTTTGAGGATGTCATTCTGGATTGTGCCGCGTAACTTATCCGGTGTTATCCCTTGCCGCTTTGCCGCCACAATATAGAGCGCCAAAAGCACCGCAGCGGGGGCATTAATCGTCATGCTGGTAGACACTTTATCCAATGGAATTTGGTCAAACAGCGTCAGCATATCGTGAATGCTGCTGATGCTCACGCCGACTTTGCCGACTTCGCCCGCTGCCATCGGGTCATCGGCATCGTAACCAATTTGCGTTGGCAAATCAAACGCCACCGATAACCCGCTTTGCCCTTTGGCTAGCAAAAAACGATAGCGTTCATTGCTTTCTTTTGCCGTGCCGAAGCCAGCATATTGGCGCATCGTCCAGAAACGACTGCGGTACATGGTGGGTTGCACGCCCCGCGTAAACGGATATTCGCCCGGATACCCATTGTGAGCGTCATAATCGCCCAGTACATCATCGGGCGTAAACAGGCGTTTCATGGGAATATCGGATGATGTTGTAAAGTCCTCTTGGCGTTCTGGGGCGCGTTGCAATGATTTGACTACTTGGTCGCGTTCCCAACGCTGAGTATTCTCAAAAATGCTCATCTTTTTTCCTGTGTGGCGGTTTATTTTTCAGGGGGTAAAAAGGCGCTTTCTGGTACAAGTAGACCATCAAAATTGTTGAAGGTCAAATCATCAAAACCCAGCATGAGATGATATTTGACATGCTCAAACAAACGCAGATAGCTGTAGGCAAAGCGTTTCAGCGTCCCCAATTCTAAGGTTTTGATAGCCGCTTCAATGGTTTCATGCGTGCCTTCGATTTCGGCGAAGTACCCAAAAGGCATCTCATCCAAGACGACTTCCGTGCCATTTAAGCGATAGGTCGTGCGATATTTTTCATACATCATCGCCGGGAAAAAACCGAGCTTTGCTAAAATGATTTCCATCGTGGCAAAATCACCAATTTCCACTTCCCATTCGGGGCGCGATACAATGTCATTGTGGACACTGCCGGATTCTTTATAGGTTAGGCGCACCCGGCTGTCTTCCCGCAAGCGCAGCACAATCCCGTTGCGAATCAAAACTCGATTGACATCTTCGTAGCGCACATTGCGTTCATAAACGCGGGGATGGCGTAATTCTGCCCCGGCTTGTGCCAGCCGATATTCCAGCGCACGCGGATTCTGGATATAAAATTTGACTTCGGTTTCCCGGTTTGAATCGCTCATAACACAACCTCACGAATGGCTTCTGACAAGTAGGCATCCAACGCATTCACAATAATACTATAGGGCAACTCTGGCTGCTGCGGCGTGAATATAACGCTGTGATGAAATGTGCCAGCAGCGCGTTCTACCATCCATAACGTGTGCAACCGTTGGATAGTCACCTCTTGGTCAACCCGTTTATCAAAATTTGCCCGCAAAAATGCGGCAGTGAGGGCTTCATAATGGGCGAAACGGATGCTGTGTAGCATGGGTTTATGCTGATTCACGCCTTCGTACACGACCTCAAGCCGAAAATCAGTTTTGCCAGCTTCACCATATAATGTTGCCACTGAATGGCGGGCGCGTCCATCCAGATAATACGCAATCACCCGGTATAGGACTTTCATACCGGGTTGTGCTGCCAATGTTTTAAGGAGTGGGATTTTGGTACGTTCCAGTAATGTGGGGAAATATACGGTGCGATATTTCATAGGCTATTCGTATCTTTTGCCTTCGTGCAGAAACAACCCCATCGCAATCCAACTACAATCCCATGATTTTTTCAACTTAAGATCCTGAAAATATGCAAAAGCCGATTCTAAATAACTATCCAAATCAGGATTTTTCCAGTTGTAGCCTATGTAGGTGAGCAATTGTTTTTGTTTCGTTTCGTTATTTTCCCATGTATCCACCATATAATGCAAATCAGCAATTTGATTGAGCAAGACTCGGCAGACACTGCCAAGAGAATTTTCAATCTTGATGGAAGATTGCGTGTATTTTTGCCATGCCGGATTGAAAGCAATAGGCTCAATCAAGAGTGCATCGTAAAGGGTTGCTGCCATCCAATGCCACTTTGGTTGTTGTATTTTGTTGTATGCTATTAACCGCCATATAGAGCGCAGATAAAATTCGAGTTGTATCAGGCTATTGGGAAGAAAACTCTGCTGTGGTCGGCATGAACGAACCTCGGCACGGAGATGGTGTTGCCCGAACCATACAAAATCGCTAATGGTTTCTATCCCTTGAGTATCCACTACTGTTCCTTCACGCTGAGTATAGAAGTCTCAATTCTCTATATCTAACACCACTTTGCCCAATACATCAAAATTTTCGAGTGTGGCTTCCGCTTCACGGGCATCAGTCAGAGCGAAGGTTTTGCCGACTACTGCTTTCAGTTTTCCAGCAAAAACCAAATTCATAGCTTTCACATAGTCACGGTGTGGTCCCATCGTGCTGCCAATAATGGCGATTTGCCGGGCGAAAATCTGCGCGATGTTAATTTCAACTGGATACCCCGTTGTGCCGCCCACAATCAAAATGCGCCCACCAATGCGGCACGCCCGAATGCTGTTATTCAGCGTTGCTGCGCCGGCATTATCCACGACCACATCCACACCGCGTCGCCCGGTGAGGGTCATAATTTCGCGTGACCAATCGGGTTTTTCAGCGCGGTTAATTGTCACATCGGCGCCGAGAGATTTCGCCAATTCGCATTTTTCTTCATTGCTGCCCACCACAAAAACCGTCGCTCCGGCAAGTTTGGCAATCTGGATGCTGGCGCTGTTGACGCCGCCGCCAGCCCCCACCACCAAAACCAATTCGCCCGCTTGCAATTTACCGCGCGTGATGAGCGAATGCCATGCCGTGACATATACCAAGCCTGCCGCAGCCGCTTCCTGAAAACTGAAATTTTCCGGCATTTTCACTAAATTTTTTGCCGGGACAACCACGTATTCCGCCGCTAAACCGGAGCGATGTTCACCCATGATGGCGATGCGTGCCTGATTTTCATAATCTACATGCAAATGTGAACCATCTTCTGGGAACACCGACGGGTCAACCGCGACTTTATCACCGGGTGCATACTCGCTAACCCCTTCGCCAACAGCATCTACCACGCCCGCACCATCGCTGCCGATGACATGCGGAAAATGCAAATTTAAGCCTTTCCAGCCAGCACGCACGAACAAATCTAAGCGATTGAGTGCAGCGGCTTTCATCTTCAAACGTACTTCGCCGCGCCCCGGTTCAGGCACGGGCAAATCTTCGACATATTGAACGACTTCCAAACCGCCATGCGCGGTTAAAATAGCTGCTTTCATATTACCGTAGCCCCAATTCATTCCGTGCGATGACCATGCGCTGAACTTCGCTTGTGCCTTCGTAAATGCGGGTGATCCGCGCATCCCGATAATAGCGTTCTACAGGAAGTTCTTTGCTATAACCCATACCGCCGTGAATTTGCAATGCCTCATCCGTGACGAAAGCCGCTGTTTCGCTGGCGAACAATTTTGCTATGCTTGCCTCTAAGGTGTAGCGACTGCCATCTATTTTGGATTTTTCTTTCGCCAAAACCGCGTTATAAATCAAAGCGCGGCTGGCTTCGATGCGCGTTTTCATATCGGCGATTTTTTGCTGAATCATCTGGAATTGCCCGATAGGACTGCCGAATGCTTGCCGTTCACGGGCATACCCTAACGCGGCTTCATAAGCGGCTTCGGCAATGCCCAACGCTTGTGCCGCAATACCAATGCGCCCAGCATCCAACACGGTCATGGCAATCTTGAAACCATCACCTTCTTTGCCGAGCATATTTTCCACCGGGCAAGCATAATCCTCAAACACGAGTTCGCTGGTGGCGCTGGCACGAATGCCGAGTTTGGGTTCTTTTTTGCCGCGAATAAAGCCCGATTTATCCGTTTCGATGATGAAGGCGCTGATGCCTTTGTTGCCTTTTTCCGGGCTAGTCATGGTGAACAACACAATCAAATCCGCGACGGGACCCGATGTCACCCAACTTTTGCGCCCGTTGATGATGTAATGCGTGCCAGCGGTGTTCAGCACCGCGCGGCTTGCCATCGTCGCGGCGTCGCTGCCGGACATGGGTTCGGTCAAACTATACGCGCCAATTTTTTCGCCCGTCGCAATCGGCGTGACATATTTATGTTTTTGGTCTTCCGTGCCGAATTTGAGGATGCCATGACAATACAGTGAATTATTGACGCTCATGATGGTGCTGTGGCTGGCATCGGCTTTGGCAATTTCAATCATCGCCAGCACATACGCCAGCGTGTCCATGCCTGCGCCGCCATAGGCATCAGGGACTTCAATACCCATAAGTCCCATCGCGCCCATCTTTTTGATGGTATCCATTGGGAAATCGCCGGAGTCATCAAATTTTTCGGCAATCGGCATAATTTCTTTCGCTGCCAAATCGCGCACAGCAGTAAGCAGCATCTCATGTTCTTCGGTCAACGTCAGCGTTAAAGGGGTAGCTGGAGCAGCAATAACCATTTTAAAATCTCCATCGTAAAATTTTTTCTTAAGATGTGTCTATTATAGCATCCGTATTGTACAATCAAACAGAGGTTCGATTATCCAAGAGAGAAAACTCATGACAGAAGAACATTATCCCCGCACCAGCGCCGAAATTGTGGTGCAGATGGAAGCACAAAAACGCCAGTTGGACGATGTGTTGGAAAATTTGAGCGATGCCGCCCGCAATGCCAGCGGCACAGTCACCGATTGGGCAGTCAAAGACCACCTGAGTCATTTAGCGGTATGGATGAATGGCATTGTGGCGTTGGTGAATCATGAATCGCGTTGGCAGGCGATGGGGTTAGATACCCAATGGTATTTTGAGGCAAAACCGAATTTTGATGATATGAACGCCGTCATCTATACGCATCACCAACACCTGACTTTTGATGATGCCCGTGCCATGCTGAATACTGCTCACAATGCGTATGTGGCGATGCTCAACAATTTATCGGAAGAAGATTTACAAAAGCCCTATTCGCATTATCAACCGCAAGAAATCCGAGAAGACAGCGATACGCCGATTGTGCGCTGGATTGTGGCGGATAGTTACTCGCACTACGAAGAACATCTGCCTTGGATACAAGAACGCATCGCGCGAGATACAGGGAACTGAGGCAAAGATATTAGGAGGTAGAGCTTATGGAAATGCTCCTTAGTGTTTTATTGTGTCCTTACCTCTTTATTTTCTATCCTTTTGGATTGCTGATTCCTTTTCCCACTCTATTTGCTTGGGCTAATAAGCATTCTTATGGGAAAAAACGAGACGAAGATATAAGTTTCGCTGTTACCAAATTACTAACAATACTTATGTTGATTTTTGTCCTAGCAGCTTGGGGTGTTTTGGCAATAAAAACATCTATAGATCGAAAATATGAACCCTTACATATCGGTTTTGCGAATATTGCCGCCCCACTTGCAAATCATCCTGCTTGGTTTGTCTTACATATTTTAGTTTTTATGCGAATGTTAGTATATTCAATAACTCATCTACAATCTATGGCTCATACTCTGAGTAGAATCCTAAATGGATTGTTCGTTCTGATTTGGTTTGGAATAATTTTTTCAGTTTCTTTTTTAGAGAAATCAGAAAATAGGGGTGTAAATGATAATTTTATTTTGAATTTATGTATGGGTTTTGGCTTATTATTACTCTCATTTGTATATACAAGATCGATGAAACCCTTATCAATTTTGATAGTGGCTATTCTCTCATTTGGTTCAGGTATATTATTATTACATTTCTTAGAATATGTGGAAAGAAGTTTCTAATCAAAATTTTTTGAGGAACATCTGCCTTGGATACAGGAACGTATAGCGCGGGATGAGCAGCAGTAAGCATGAATAGGAAATCTGATGCCCAATATCACCATTAATCATATTGCCGTAGTCGTTGAAAAAATTGATGAGGCGCTCCCGTTTTGGCGCGATGCACTGGGCTTGCCCCTGAGCAAGACCGAAGATGTGCCATCGGAACAAGTGCAGGTAGCATTTTTGGATGTGGGCGAAAGCCATATCGAATTGGTGCAACCGACCACCGAAGACAGCGGCATCGCTAAATATCTGGCGAAAAAAGGCGCGGGGATGCATCACATTTGTTTTGAAGTGGACGATATTGAGGCGGCATTGGCACACATGCGCGAAAAAGGCGTTGAATTGATTAACGATAGTCCCAAAGAACGCAACGGGCGGCGTTATGCTTTCGTGCATCCCAAAAGTACGGGCGGCGTGCTAGTGGAGTTGTACGAGAGGATAATACAAACCTAATCCCAACCCTCATTAAAATTCGCAAAGACTTATAAAAACATGATATAAACCGAAATCTAGCACAAAAATCCCCAGCGTTAGCTTATCAGACGATAAAATAATCTATGTCATTTTTTTATGCAGGGGGTTCCACCATGAAACGTTTTCCGATTTTCACACTATTCGTCATGTTGACCTTCACTGTTGCTCAGGTGATGGCACAGGGAAGTTGCCCAGAATTGGTGCAAGCCGCTTTGGCAGCGACCGATGAATTTTGCCTCGATACCGATGTCAACGAAGCCTGTTATGGCAATGTTCAGATTGATGCTGAACTGAATGGGGATTTTACATTTGCGACAACAGGCGATAGAGTGCCGCTGGACGCAGTTCGCAGCTTGGCGATGGCAGGCTTGAACGTAGACGCAGGCACTTGGGGCGTAACGCTCATGAAAGTCCGCGCCGATATTCCTGATTCGCTGCCGGGGCAAGCCATTTCATTTTTGTTGTTTGGTGATGTGCAGATTGAAAATGCTGCTGAAGGTAGTGCCGATTTGACGCCTATGCAGGCATTCTATTTTAAGAGTGGCATCGGCAGCCCAGATTGCCAAGAAGCGCCGGATGGAATTTTGGTTCAGACGCCCGAAGGCGTGACCGAAGTGAGTTTTACCGTGAATGGCGCTGAGGTGACGCTTGGCTCAACGGCATTTTTCCAGACGCGCCTTACCGATGAAGGCAAACCCCCGTCGTTGACGATGAGCGTCTTAGAAGGGCAAGGCTCGATTGAAGCATTTGGCGTCACGCAGCCCGTTTTTGCTGGGTCATGGGTGCGTGTGCCGATTGATGAAAATTTTAATGTGGCTGCTGCGCCGCTGCCGCCCAAACCGTACCAGTTTGATAAAGAAGATTTGGGCATCTTGCCAGTGAATCATCTGGAAGAACAATTTGATATCACACCATCGCTGACGCAATCTCAGATTGATGCGCTGTTGGCGACGACTAGCATTATCGGGGATAGCCGCAGTGTGTCCTTCACGATGGATAACACACTGACAGATACAGCGACCATCACTTTACCGGGTGTGGGGATGCTGCTCTTTGCGCCGGGTGAATCGCAGACAATTGTGGTGGATACTGGCTTTTATCGTGCCACGATTTGCCATATGGGAGAATGCGTTATCCAGACATGGCACATCGCCGACCCCATGACCTACACACTCGATAGCACCGCCTTTGTCGAGAGCCAATAACGTCTAATAGCCTCTATTTTGGGTATTAAATGACACTGCCATGCCGCCGAGGTATGGCGGTGTTTTTTAATTCTGTTATGATTCTTAAAGTGCTGAGAGCGTGTTTTAGATTTGTAATGTACTGCAATTTTGAACCACAGAGACACAGAGAACACAGAGGATTTCACTAAGAAATAAGCCAAAAAAGAAAAGCTGAAGTCTAGAAGCATACTGACAACTCAAACATAATAAAATAACAAATGATTACATTTGGGAAACAGGCTCTAACTGCTGAGTAAACACATTCATTCAATACCCAATGTATCAACACCTATTCACTCTAATTGGTGATAAAAACAATGGTTCGTTTTTTTCGATTTAGCGGAATATTTCTACTCTTACTATTTTCTTTGTCTACACTAGCGCAACCGGGCGATTGCCCCACCTTGGAACAAGCTGCGTTTGCCGAAAGCCGCGTGTGGTGCCGCGAATTAGAAACAGGGCAAGTCTGTTACGGCAATCCGGGTGTATCGTTGATTGGGCAAGGCGATAATGTGCCTGTTTTTGCTGCGCCGGGTGATACAATCGCAGCGGCTGAAATTGGCACGCTCAATACCCAAATTGGCGAAAATCAATATGGCGTAGTGCTGGCATTGCTGGCGGCATATCCCCTCAATAGCTGGCAAACAGGCGAAATCACGGTTGCCGCATATGGTGAAACGCAAATAACCAATTTGGCGCGATACAATGCCGATGTGCCAATGCAGGACATCGAAATTACCCAAGTAGACGCTGTGAATATTCGTAATGCGCCGGGCGTGAATAATGCTGTGGTTGCGTCGGTGTATCGCGGTGATGTTGTGAAAGCCACTGGACGCTTGTCCGATGATACATGGGTGCGTTTGCAATTACCAAATGGGGATACGGGTTGGTTATCATCCAGCGCGTTTGATGCTTCTCTGCGCGGCTTACCTGTTGTGACAGTGAATGATGCTGCCCCTGCGCCCTTTGAACTGCCGCTGACCCTGTTTTCGTTGTTGACAGGTGTGGGTGATGCCCGCTGTGAGAATGCGCCTGATAGTGGCTTGCTTCTGCAAACACCCAATATCACCACGGAATATCGTTTTGTTATTAATGGCGTTGAAATATTTTTAGCTGGCACAGCTTTTTTGCAGGCACAACCCGAAATGGGCTTGGTGATTTATCTGTTGGAAGGCACAGCGCGAGTGCTGGCATTAAACACTGAATGGATTGTGCGCCCCGGTTTTCAGGTGACGACACCGCTGATAAATACAGAAAATAGTTTAGTGCCGGCTGCACCGCCGATTGTGCCAACACGCTATGCCTATGAACGCTTGTTTATGCTGCCATTATCGCTGCTGCCGCGCTCGACTTATATTGATTTTGATTTAGCCGCCATTATTCGCCCTGCACCCACCGATGGCAACAGTCCGTTGGGCGGTGTATTGGTGACAGACCCGTGTGTTCTCACGGTTGGGGTAGATGGGGTAAACTTACGCACAGGCGCAGGCACAGATTTTGCGCTGCGTGGCACGATGAATTTTCGGCAGAGTGCGCGGGTGATTGCCCGCACGATTGGCACCGATGGCAACCCGTGGTGGCAGCTTGCCCCCGGTGTGTGGATTTCTAGCGTCGTGAGCGTAACAGGCGGCGATTGTGCGGCTGTACCAGTGGTTGAAGCGCCGCTATTGCCGACACCTACACCAGAAAGCGAATAAAAATGACGGTTCTGCATACGATTGAAAATAAACATTGGCAAATCGGCATTTTGCCACAAACCGGCGCTTCGATTGCCTTTGGGCGCATTCGCTATAATGGCATCTGGTTGGATATTTTGCGCCCGACTGCCCCAGACGATTTTGGCAATTCCAGCAAGTGCAGCAGTTTTATCATGCTCCCTTGGGCGAATCGTATTCGCGGCGGCAAATTTACATTTGATGGTGTTGAACACGCATTGCAAACAGTTTCCGATGGCACGGCGCGGCATGGCGATGTGCGTAACCGCATTTGGGAAGTGGATGAAATTCATCATAATATGATGCGACTGACATTTGATTCGTCGGCGCATGTGAATATCAATTTTCCGTTTGCCTTCTCTGCTGTTGCCGAATTTGTGGTTGAAAAGAAAGATTTTATCCTGACATTGACGCTCAAAAATCGGGATACGCGCCCCATGCCTGCTGGATTTGGGCATCATCCGTATTTTGTGCGCCCAAGTGGTAATAATACGCCGCAGGTGCAGATTCCGTGTTATCAATATTTTCAATTACCGCCGGATTTTATGCCGACAGCCGCGCCGATTCCGGTTGCGCCCTATGTGGATTTCCGACAGCTAAAGCCGCTGGATGAGACGCTCTTGAATGATTTATTGACTGATAGGCAGGCGGATAAACCCATTCGTTTGGTGTATCCCGCATGGCATACCGAAATTGAAATGTTCTGTGAGGCTTTGTTCAAACATATTCTGGTATTTACACCGGAAGGCGAAGCCAGTTTTGCCGTTGAACCTCAGACGATTGCCAACGATGGGTTTAATTTGATGAGTCAGAATATCGCCGGACATGGTGCATTTGTGCTGCAACCGGGCGAAGAACAAACCGCCAGCGTGCGACTGCATCTAAAAACAGCAAAAGAGTAGCGTGATGGCAAAAGATAAAAAACTCAATTCCATGCGAATTCTCGAAAAAGCCGAGATTCCGTATGAAGTTCTTGAATATGACGATAGTGTGCGCGATGCCGAAGCTGTTGCAGAACTCATTGGCGCTCTGCCAGAGATGGTCTATAAGACGCTGGTGGTGCATCCAGTAGGGGTGAATAAGCCTTTTTTGGTGATGCTTGCTTGTAACCGCCAATTGGATTTAAAGCGCATGGCAGCAGTGGTTGGTGAGAAGAAAGTGCAGATGGCGGCACACGCCGACGCCGAAAAATGGACGGGGTTAAAAGTGGGGGGCATCAGCGCGTTGATGCTGATGGATAAAAATTGGCAGGTGTATTTAGATAGCCCGGCATCTGAATTGCAAAACATCTTCATCAGTGCCGGGCAAAAAGGCATCCAATTAAGAATTCCCGTGCTACCACTTATCACGCTGCTGCGGGCAAAATTGGTGGATGTCAGCCGGGAATCGGACGAATAACATTTAGCGTGAGAGCATGTGTGCCATTTGCATATATTCTTCGCTAATCGTCCGCATATTGGTGGTGGCGTCCGTGAGGCTGACAGGCACTTGCTCCCGCCCTTGCCGTGCTACCATCACGCCATGCGTACCGGCAATCAACCATTCAACAGCCGTCACCCCCATGCGGGTTGCCAACAGGCGGTCAAATGCACTCGGACCACCACCACGTTGGGTATGCCCCAAAATCGTCAGGCGAATTTCAAATCCGACGGGATGTTGTTTAAGATAATCTTCTAGTTCGGTGATTTTGTAGGGTGCGCCTTCGGCAATGACGGCGATGGCATGGGTTTTGCCGCGGGTATAAGCATGTTCCAAATCGCGGGCGACTTGTTCCATCGGCACTTGATGTTCGGGAATAATGACCATTTCCGCGCCGCCCAAAATCGCGCCCATCAATGCCAGATAACCACAGTTGCGCCCCATCACTTCTATCAAAAAGCAGCGATTGTGCGACGTTGCTGTGTCACGCAGGCGGTCAATGGCTTCCAAGATGGTGTTCAGCGCCGTATCTACGCCGATGCTCATATCTGTGCCGTAAATATCGTTATCAATGCTGGCAGGCACGCCCACAACCGGAATGCCCAAATTTTCTAGCGCCAATGCGCCGCGCAAACTGCCATCCCCGCCGATGACGACAATCCCTTCAATGCCACGTTCATTCAAGCGGCGCAGGGCTTTTTTCTGCCCTTGTGCTGTTTTGAATTCATCATTGCGGGCAGTTTGTAAAATAGTGCCACCGCGTTGCAAAATCCCACTGACTTCACGGCTGGTCAGTAGTTCAAAATCACCTGCCAATAATCCCGCGTATGCCTGCCGAATGCCGTAGACCTCAACATTACTTGCCAGTCCGGCGCGAACAACAGCGCGAATGGCGGCATTCATCCCAGGAGCATCGCCCCCGCTGGTCATCACCCCAATCCGTTTCATGCTGTGGTTTACTCCTATGTTTTGCCTGTCGTCAATAGTTTCCGAGGCGTGCTGTTACGCTTCGGTTCATCATCTATGCGCCAAAATTTGAGTCATTATGATACCCCAATCATGTGAAGACAACATTAAACACCTAAGCGATTTCGCACAGGAAATGTTTTGGCACATCGCACAAATCATGAGGTTGATTCTTCAGTAACCTCAATATCTTCTAAACCGACAATCTTGGTCAATGCCTCAATCAAGGCTTGGCTATATTGGGTGTATTCATGCCGATAGACAATATTAATCGGTTTTGGCTTCATATCCATGACCAATTCAAACGTATCTTTGCCGGGATAACTGGTGAGGATATTGTAGAGTAGGCGGACTTTGCGGCGGTCTTTTTCGGAATCATCAGACCGCCGCAGCCAAACGCGCACATGTTTATGAACAGTCGCTGTGGTTTCATCATCTTCAAACCAGCGGGGATCTACGGGTTGCGTCTGATTTGTCCAATGCGGCTCATTGATGCCGTAATCTGGCTCGGCAAAAGGGGGCGGTGGGGGTGGCTCTGAATACGAACTGCCGATTTCGCCCGTTTCTTCGTTGTAATCAATATCCGGGTAAGTGGGTGGCGCGTCATACCATGATGGCAGAGCATTGGAATAGTGCTGATTGTATTCTTCGTCAGTTGCCATCACTTCAAAATCGGTGGAGATAAATTCACCCAAGATTTGCGGATTTTCCCGCGAGACATCAAATTTGCCGCTGACTAGCACAATCTCGCCCGCGTCCAATTCGCGCCCTTTGATTTTGTAGGCATCGCTGGCTTTCTTCCATGAAGATGGGAAAAAGACGACTTCAATAATGCCGGCGGTATCATGCCAATCTTCGATTTGGAGGACTGCCATCATCTCGCCATTTTTGGTGACGATTTTACGCACATTGGTAATTTCGCCCGCGATTTTGATTTTACGCCCAGCGACCATGCTTTGGGTTTCTTCGTTTTCTGCATCGGCTTTTAGTTCATGCACGATGCTAAGGTTGCTCAATTTTCGCAATTGTGGCTTGTATCTATCTACTGGACGCCCAGTGATATACAGCCCTAAGAGTTCTTTTTCCCACCCTAACTGTGTCCGTTCAGAGGTTCGCTCGGTGGGGGTAGTCAATTGTAAGTTATCTTCCATACCAAAGGCATCGCCAAAGAGACTCTTTTGCCCGATTTCTTTGGCTTTGTGATAATCGGTGCTGTAGCTGATAAGCCGTTCTAGCGATGCCAGCAGCATATCACGCTCCCCAAAGGAGGATAACGCCCCTACTTTGATGAGGCTTTCAATGGCTTTTTTGCCCACATGCCGCAAATCCACGCGATGGCAAAATTCTTCCAGCGATGTGAATTTGCCGCCGCGCTCACGTTCATCAATGATATGTTGCAACGCGCCCAAGCCGGCATGTTTGATGGCTGCCAGCCCAAAGCGAATCGCCCGGCGTTTTTCTGGTGTGGTTTCAATATCAAAATCCAATTGACTGTGGTTCACGTCGGGCGGCAGCACCGCAAGCTGTAATCGGCGGCATTCTTCTAAGAATGTGGCGATTTTGGTGCTGTCATCAAACTGCACGCATAACAGCGCCGTCATATATTCCGCTGGATAGTGCGTTTTGAGATACGCCGTTTGCACGGTGACTTTGGCATAGTCGGCAGCGTGCGAATTATGCACGATAATGTCATTGGCGATGAAATTATGCGTATCGGCGATGGTCAAATCATATGTTGGTTTTTCGCCGACGTATTCGATAGATTTTATCGTGTCGAAAAATATATCGTTGCTAAAAACGTCATTAGGTAATTCACTACCAGCCGTGACTGGTATTTTTTGCAGCAGTTTTTGATATTGCGTTTCTGAGAGATATTGTCCAACCTGTGCTGCAAAATGAATGATTGCATCGCAATCATTCCTAATTTGCACCGTAAGGGTAGTAATATTACATAGATTTTCCGCATTCAGAAACACAACAGTGCAGCGACTAACGATACCTAATCGCAGCAACAAATGATTTATCTGTCTATCAATGGTGTCTGAATGTGCATCGAATAGAAGACAGTTTTCTGCAATGTAACCGTTTGTTTCCCATAATTTGCCAATGAGGCGTGCCAGTGAATCATTGTCTAGCATGAAACACTCGGTAGGCAATGATTCAATTTTATCAATCTGCATCGCCAATGAGGCAATTTGCTTATTCGTCCACGTAATATGACCTTCAACTGGAATAATACGCGGCACAGCAATTTTATCGCCATCTCGCAAATCACCCAGATTACGCCATCCTGTACGGGTATAAAATGGATGATTATCCGTCGCTTCAATCTGGCGTCCGGTTTGGGTAGTAAGCCGAAAAACCCGTTTAACGCCATTGAACATGACTTTGGTAATCGTACCCGTTTGCAAGCACAACGACTCAGTATTCAATGTAGGGGTTTGTTCAACGCTGGCGTGGTGATAATACAAATCTTCAATCGTGACGATGCGTCCCGTAGCGGCATCCACAATTTCGGTGCTGCCAACGACACATTTGTTAAAGCCGTAATTGGCAAAAAACGCGATTTCTTCAAAGATTTTTTCGGCGGTTTCTTCATCTATTCCGTGTTCAGGACCCCGTTCTTTGAAGATGGCTTTGTGCTGCATGAGGTCTTTATCTTTTTTCTTCGAGACCGCCCGCCGCATCAAATCAGCTTCGGCAAGGCTATAACCAAAAAGTTCGCTACCGATTTGCATCAATTGCTCTTGATAAACCATGATTCCGTAAGTTTCCGCAAGAATCGATTCTAAGCCGGGATGCAAATATTTGGTTTCTTCAATATCATGCATCCGATTGTTAAACAGGGGAATATAATCCATCGGTCCCGGGCGATATAACGAGACACCCGCGACGATATGCTCAAATTTGAAGGGGCGCATCCCGCGTAACATCTGCTGCATCCCGGTACTTTCTAGCTGGAACACCCCCACTGTTTCACCGCGTCCGAGCATCTCAAACGTTTGCTTAAGTTGTTGAATTTGTTCCGGCGTCAGGCTAGGGTCATCGTGGCGATAGGGTGTATTATCCATGCCATAGCGAATACCATGATGTTTTTCGATGAGTTCACAGGCTTTGCGGAAAATCGCCAGCGTGGACAAGCCCAAAAAGTCAATTTTGAGCAAACCAATCGATTCGGCAGTTTCCATGGGGAACTGCGTCACGGCTTTGAGCGAACCGCCGCTAGGGTCAGTGCCAGTGATGCGGTGTAGGGGGATATAATCTACCAAGCGTCTATCGCCAATGATGATGCCCGCCGCATGAGTAGACGCATGGCGCGTCATGCCTTGCAGTGATTTGGCGACATCAATGATTTTTTTAACTTGTTCATCTTTTTCGTAGAGGTCGCGCAGTTCTGGGTTTTCGTCCACATATTCTTGCAATTCGCGCTGTTTCGCCTCTTGGGGAATCAACGAGGTAATGCGATTGGTCTTGGTCAAATCCACGCCTAAGGCTTTGCCGACATCTTTGACCGAGGCTTTGGCACCCATCGTCCCAAATGTGATGATAGCAGCGACTTTTTCTTGCCCATATTTTTCGACGGCATATGCCATCATTTCACCACGACGATCATCAGGATAATCAATATCAATATCCGGCATACTGACGCGCCCCGGATTTAAAAAGCGTTCAAAGAGCAGGGCGTTCTGCACGGGGTCAATATTGGTGATGCCCAGCGTATATGCCACCAAGCAACCCGCACCCGAACCGCGCACATTCCACCAAATATCAGCCGATTGCGCGAACTGGCACAAATCCCACACAATCAAAAAATAGGTATTGAAGCCCATGTTGCTAATCACATTGAGTTCATGGTCAAGCCGTTGACGCAGCATCGGGTCATTTTCGCGCCCCGGAAACCGCCAACCCATGCCCATGTTGCACAAATGCCGCAAATATTCGGCATCCGTAAACCCCGGTGGTACTGGAAAAATCGGCAGATGATAGCCTTTGTTATCCAGATTCACATCGCACATATCGGCGATTTGCAGGCTGCTGGCGAAAGCCTCTTGCAAAAATTCATCGGATAAACCGCGAAAATCGCGGCGCATTTCTGCGCTGGATTTCAGATAATAACTGCCGAAAGGCTCTAGGGTCATGCGGTTATTTTCGGTCTTTTGAGCGCCCGTTTGGATGCACAGCAGCGTATCGTGATTATCCCAATCATTTTCGCGGACATAATGCACATCGTTGGTCGCCAAAAATTTGATAGGCGTATGCCCACTACGCCGATACTCTGCCAACCACTGGTTCAAAACATGCAGTTGTTCAATTTCGTGGTTTTGTAATTCTAAGTAAAAATTGTCTGCACCAAATGTCTCGTAATACCAACCGAGCATCTCAGGTGCTTTGTCTTCTTTGCCTTCTTCGATGAGGCGCGGCACTTCGGCGGCTAAACAACCGGTTGTGACGATTAAGCCCTCACGATGTTGATAGAGCAGGTCTTTATCTACACGCGGACGATAATAATAACCGCGCAACTGTGCCTCACTTGCCAGCGTCATCAGGTTGCGATAGCCCTGCATATTTTTTGCCAGCAGCAGCAGATGATAGGGCTTTTTATCCAGAGTAGCATCGCGGTCTTCCATGCCTCGCGGCGCAAGGTACGCTTCCATGCCGATGATGGGCTTGACATTGGCGCTTTTTGCCGCCCGGAAAAAATCAATCGCGCCAAACATCACCCCATGGTCGGTAATGGCAATAGCGGGCATTTCAAGTTCGTTGGCTCGCTGCATTAATGCATCAATGCGGCTCATGCCATCTAATAACGAATATTCGGTATGAACGTGTAAATGAACAAAATCACTGGTCATGATGATATCTCGGCGCGGAATTTTTAGAACAGACTAGAACAATTGTATTATCCCATGTGCGGCTTATTTTTGCACGGTTCAGAGACTATAATTTTGATAAATACATCTGAACACTGCAAATGCTATTTTAGGATTAAACTACAACTATGCCAGAGTTACCCGAAGTCGAAACAGTGGTGCGCGGCTTGCGTGATAAGCTCGTGGGACGCACGATTACCAGCATGTGGCACGATTGGGAGAATACCCTGCGCGGACTGCCACCAACAGATTTTGCCGCACGCATCGCCGGGCAAAAAATTGAGGCGATGACGCGCCGTGCCAAATATATTGTGATGCCCATGAACCATGATATTTTGATGGTGCATCTCAAAATGACCGGGCGATTGTATGTGGCGGATGCCGGTGCCATCCATGGGGCGGATAGGTGGGTGCATGTCAAATTTGGGCTGGATAACGGGCAAGAACTGCGTTTCTCAGATTCGCGTAAATTTGGGCGTGTGTATTTGACGCAAACGGTTGAAGCCGTCACGGGTGATTTGGGACCTGAGCCATTGGAAGATATTTTTACCGAAGCCATTTTTCGGGAACGGTTGGCAGGGCGCAGCAAAGTGATTAAAGGCTTGCTGCTTGACCAAACGTTTGTCGCGGGAACTGGTAATATTTATGCCGATGAGGCGCTGCATCGGGCAAAGATTCATCCCTTACGCAAATCGGAGACGTTGACCGATGCCGAAATCGCGGCGCTCTATACATCGCTGCGGGCGGCGTTGGCAGATGGGGTAAATTACGAAGGGGCAAGTATCCAGTGGTATCGTAAACCGGATGGCAGCGCCGGCGAATCGCAACATCATTTTTTTGTGTATGGGCGCGATGGTGAACCCTGCCATACCTGTGGCGCTGTCATCGAAAAAATTCGGGTGGCACAACGCGGGACACATTTTTGCCCGGTGTGCCAATCTTAAATAGGAGGCAAGATTGTGAACGTTGGAAATTTGCTAGGGCAGATTATGCCCTTGATTATCGCATGGATTTTATTCCCACTGGCGATGCTCATCTTGTATTTTGTCGTGCGAAGTGAGTTGAATAAGCGCAAGCGGGCGCGGGCAAAACTGGAAGATACACCTGCCACACCTGCGGGCGGCGTGAGCGCCTTGGAGATGCTGCGGCAGGCAACGCCCGAAGCGCAGCGCGTCACCCAATACGATACAGGCGAACTGCCTGAATTGGATTTGCTTCTCAGCCCTGTACCGACCAAATCAGCAGCAACATCTCCCCGTATGCCGCATGATGCCGCGCAGCGGGTTCAATTGCATACTGGGCAAGTGACCGCTGCCAAAGAAGTATTGACGATTCTACGCGATGAGCATGACCAACGGTTGTTAGTCCAAATTGGCACGATGGGGTATCGGACATTGCTGGATTCGCCGGAAGCCAAAAAGGAATTTACGCGCCTGATGAAAGAACTTTCCGGCATCATCATGACTCCTGATGAAAATGCCAGCGGCACATTAGCCCCGCTGCCTGCTGACCATGCTATGCCAATGGCTGAACAGCCCGAAGAAACCAATTCATTGGGTGATTTGCTAGCGGCAAGAGCTACCGAACCCCAAGCGCCACCCATCAAGAAAACGGCACCTCCGCCGCCGCCCAAAACCACTGATGGACGGATGCCGGGCGATTTGCCGAGCTATAAATTTGATGATAATCCTGCCAATATTCAAATGGGGCGCGGTGGCGTGAAAAAAGTAGAATTTACGCCACCACCAACAATTGATATTCCATCTGCCATTGAAGCCTATTTGCAATATAAAATTCAATACACGCCAGAATACCAAGGACGTGATATTCACGTCAAAAGTGCGCCCGGCGGTGGAGTACGTATTCAAGTCGGCGATAAATTTTTTGATGCCGTGGACGAAGTGAACGATGTTGAAATTCGGCAATTTTTGCAAGAAACCATTGCTGAATGGCAGCAGCGTCATTAAGCATTATGCCAGATTAAACACCGGAATCGCTTCGGGTATCACTTCATACTTATCAGCGCCTGTTTGGGTTAAGCGCCCAATCGGGCGTTGGGTATCGTGTGGGAACATCAAGACCGCATTCGTTTCTAATGCCCAGTGTTGCCAAATGCGTTTGGTTTCCAGCGTCCGTAGGGGTTCGACATCATAAGCGGTCATCCAGCCCAATCGCTCAAAATGAACAGCATATGACGCTAAATCACACACAAATGCGGCGTGTTCACCGTTGCTTTCAAAACGAATGCTCATATGGGCGGGTGTATGCCCCGGCGTGACAATGCCGCTAATGCCGGGCAATAAATCGCTATCGCCATCCAGCAATCGCATTTGCCCACTGGCGACCAGTGGCGCATAATTATAGGCTAAATAAGTCGCACGAGTGCGTTCATTAGGCTGCATGGCATCCTCATATTCGCGGCGCTGTACCACATACTCGGCATTGGGGAAAACAGGCTCAACTTCAGTTGTGCTGCCCATGTTAAAGCGCGTATTGCCGCCGCAGTGGTCGCCGTGCAAATGCGTATCAATCACCATAGCCACATCTTGCGGCTGAATACCCAACTGTGCCAAGCCGCGCAGCAGCCCACCCATGTGGGTTAGCCCCGAATTGTGAACGGCTTTCTCGTTGAGCTTATCACCGTAACCGGTATCCACAATGGCAATTTTGCCGCCGCTTTTGACGACTAAACACAAGTGACTCATCGGCACACGATTATCCTCATCGGGTTGCAGATAGTGCTGCCATAATTTGCGCGGCACAAGACCAAAAGCACCGCCAGCGTCTACCATGCTGCGAGCATCATTCACGAGATGTATTTCAATATCGCCAACACGAAGCATAGATTGTCCTCAACAAAAGGGGTGACTAAAAACGAGCGAGTGCTGCTTGGAATTGGCGCACCAAAGCATCGCGTTCAGAATTGGGCAAGAAAGCGGCGCGGGCAGCGCGTAAAGTATATTTTTTAATATCTTCCAGCGTCAAGCCGATGTGGGTCATCGTGCGGACAATTTCTTCGCTGAGGGTGATGTTACAAACAGAGGGGTCATCAGTATTGATGGTGGTCAACACGTCGTGGTCGGTCAGTAAAATCAGTGGATGATTATCCAGTGAATCGACAATTCCACTGAGGTAATTGCTGCTAGGGCAGACTTCCAGCACAATTTCGCGCTCGACCAAAACATTAATCATGGCAATATCTTCCAGCGCCCGGATACCATGCCCGATACGTTTGGCGTTCATATTGCCAATGGCATCCCACACACTGTTCGCACCACTCCATTCGCCAGCGTGAATGGTGATACCCAAGCCAGCTTCACGGGCTTGTTGGAATAATCCGCGGAAGGGCAGTGCCGAAAAATTTGCTTCATCGCCTGCCAAATCCAGCGCAACGACACCTTTATGCATGTTGGCAATGGCGGCTTTCATCACTTTTTCGCCAATTTCAACCGCTTCATGACGATTCATGGAGGCGATAAGTTTGACTTGAATCCCACAGGTTTTTGCGGTCTCGCAGACCGTTTCAGCGACGAGTGCCACAATATCTTCTAAGGGGGATTTGGTGACATTACACAGCGCCATTGGCGTAAAACGCAGTTCCATGTAATGAATATTATCGGCGGCAGCGTCTTCAACGGCTTCACGGGTAACGCGGGCAACGACATCGTTGGAACGGTAAAATTGGCGCAGCATGGAAAACTTGCTCAAAAAATGCTGCGAAGTACGATTTTCATCCGGCATCATCTGGACGAAAGGACGCAGCATTTCGGGGTCATATTCTGGCATTTCAATACCGTATTTCAACGCAATATCTATTAACGTCTCTAGGCGTACTGAGCCTTCTAGGTGACGATGCAGTTCGATTTTTGGCAGTGTGCGTACAAGCGTCAGCAATTTATAGTCTATATGCTGACCATTTTGAGCAGGCATATGAGGAGGCAGGAGTGCTTCTCGTTGTATTACAGGGTCTCGGATAACCATTAATCACGTTCCGCTAGTAACCAACTCCAGTAGTACCACGTTACCATTACCCCTAATGTTACTCCTAGAGCCGGTAAACCATCACACAGAACAATATACACCAGATTATGCGTTAAGTCCCCGCCAGAACCTATGAAATTGGTTAGATAACCCAAACGGGCTGCAACCCCGCCCAAAACAAGCAGTGCCGCTAGGTATAACCCGCGATACTGGGGTTGGGCATGGGTGACTGTTCCTAAACGGCGGCTCAAGCGAGCTAGGATAAATAGTGCCACTGCCACCGCCATTAACCCCATTAATCCAACAATATCTGCCAATAATATCATGATTTATGCAGCAGCATCCTACGATATAAAATCAACACC
>JALHOR010000066.1 GCA_022842885.1 Anaerolineae bacterium | reverse complement strand
AATAGGCGTGCTGCCCATTTTGGAGATAGTGCTGCGCCAATGTGACATAATTTTTATCCACATCATTTTTTTCCGGGAAGGCGACTTCCGGTGGTTCAAGATAAGCGCCTTTGCACAAGCGAATATGAGCGCCTTCAGCTTTAAGTTGCTGCATATCGTGTTCGCTGCGATACAAATAGGCTTGAATCACTGTGCCGACATTATGAAACTCATATTCATCGCGCAATGTTCTATACATTCGCAATGTGGAATCGGTATAAGCCGTGCTTTCCATATCAATTGTGACCGGGATATGGTGAGTCTTGGCAGTGGTTAGAATATGGCGCAGGTTGGTCATGCATAGGTCTTCGCTGATGTCAAAGCCGATATGAGTGAGTTTGAGCGAGACGCTGGACGCCAATTTTTCGGCATGGATGCGATTGAGGAGGGCTTTGTAGGTTTCGACAACTTCAATGGTATCTTCTGCTTTTGCCACACTTTCGCCCAGATAATCCAATGTAGCGAAAATGCCTTTTTGTTCGAGCGTTTTGGCAACCGCAATGGCTTCATCCAGTGTTTCGCCAGCGACGAAACGACGGGCAACGCGCCGCGCTACTTGCCAGCGGACGGCAATATGCCGCGCCCAACTGGCTGTCGAAAGATACAATAACAGTTTCCGCATTATCATAAGGTTTGTCCTATTATTCCGTTGTGCGGCACACATTGTATGCCTGAATTTATCGCTTTTCAAAGTCCATATAGACCATTAGAATGTAAACAGTGTTTGATAAATGTAACAATCTATTATTTTATCGTTTTTGACCTATTCAATAGGCTCTAGCTTTCAGCGGTCAGCTATCAGCTTTTCTCTGTTTAGCCGATTTCTCAGTAAAAATCTTGGCGTTTGGTTTTGTAATTGGTGAGCGAGACTCCGTGAAAAAAATACTGGTTTATCTCCCGGCACTGCTACCACTTTTATTGGCAATGGGATTATACAGTTACATTGTGCGCTTGCCGTTATTTTTGGATGATGGGCTGCTGTACGCCATGATTCATGATTTTGGCGAAGATGCAGTTCCGGGGGTGCGCTTCTGGGGTGGGTCGCCATTTTTCCAATATTATCGCCCAATGGGGTTTACAGTATTAGAAATTGATTATGGCGAAGATGAGGCTCTTTCTGCATTTAATTTGCACTTTGTGAATTTGATGCAGATGGTGATGACGACGGCTGGTATTTATGCGTTAGTAGCGCGCCTCAGCAAAAATCACCTTGCGGGCATCATTGCCGCGTGTGCCTTTGTGTTATATCCATTCAGTTTTCGGACGGTGATGTGGGTATCGGCGGGGGTGTTTCATCTGCAAGCCATAATGGGTATCGTGCTGGCGATGGTGTTGGCATTGCGTTGGTTAGACAAACGCTCACTATTGGCTTTGTTGAGTGCGTATTTCTGTGCGTTTATTGCCTTATTTAGCCAAGAAACAGCGGTTGTCCTGCCCATCATGATACTAATCATCATTGTTTTTACTTATGGTTTCCGAGCGTTGCGATGGTGGCAAGTGTGGGCATTGGTGCTGCCCATCATTGGGATGACAGCACTATTTTTATATCAATTTGTGACTGTGCCGCGCCCGGCAGCAGGCGCGTTTACAATTTACTGGGAGATGGCACCCGCATCGCTGGCGGTCTTTTCGCAAGGTTTTAGTTATCCCTTTGCCGGGGTAATTCGCCGTTTAACGCTGGAAAATGCCAAAACGCTGCCGTTGTTATTGCTATTAGTAGGTGATATTGTTTTGGGTTTTTGGCTGGCGGGGCGTGCTTATTGGCGTCAAGTGTTACTGGCGATTATCATTTTTGGGCTGATGATTATCATTCCGGTGCTGCTTGTCTCCACCGATTATCTCAAAGGCACGATTCATGTGCTGATGTGGGGCGCAGTGGGCATGAGCATTTTTCGTGGTGTGACGTTAGCCAGTATATTCAGGCGTTTCACTACGAAAACCAAACGCGCCAGTAAAAATGTTACGATTCTCAAAAGAACTATCGCTGGTTTTATTATCATCAGCAGCCTTGTTATCAGCTTGGCATATCTGAATGCGCGGCGCACAGAGGCACTCAAACAGAGCGATTATGTGTGGGATTTGCTGGCAATGGTGGAACAAACGCCCGAAAATACCGTGTTTTTGAATGCACCCGCGTTTTTAGCGGCATTAGACCAACATCGCTGGTTCTTGACGACTTCTGAAGCAACGATGTTTATGGAAGGCAGTTATACCAATTACGCACAAATTTTCCGGGCGATGACCGGACGTTATTTTCCGCCCATTGCAGCGTATGTTTATCAGCCGGGGTTTGCCGCCCCGCCGGATTATGTTTATGCCCCATACTGGACAGGCACACCCACCGATGTGATGGCAGAACTGCGCCAGTTTGACCACTTTTATCTCACGATTTACGAAGGCAATCATTTTTATCCCGTGTATTTGGGCGACCGGGCAACCGCATTGGGTGAAAATGGGCTGATAATACCGCTGGATGCCAACAAATAATGGCTGATTTTGGGTCAAAAACGCATTTGTGAAAAAGTGGACATTCTCGCCATCATCGTTTACAATTCGCACATTCCCGCATTATCAACAGGCTTGTACCGCTTATGCTTTGCAGACAGTGGATTTTACAGGGGTATTGCCCTGTTTAACGCTTAGAGATGTTTTATCCAAAGGAGTCTCAGGTGGCAGAAAATATCTTCGATTCTATTTTGAAGCAGATTGAAGGCTATACGCCAACAATCGAAGCCGTGGAAACCGGCTATGTAGAAGTGATTGGGGACGGTATCGCCCGCGTCTCTGGTCTGGCAAATGTGCGTTATAACGAACTCGTGCGGTTTGAAAATGGCACAGCGGGTATCGCTTTCAACTTGGAAAAAGATAACGTCGGTGTCATCATCATGGGTGATTATGATGATATTCAAGAAGGCGACCGTGTGAGTCCGTTGGGACGTATTGCATCGGTGCCAGTGGGCGAAGGCTTGTTGGGGCGCGTGGTGGATGCTTTAGGCAACCCCATTGATGGTAAAGGTCCCGTGAGCTTTGCCGAATATTATAATATTGAACGCATTGCCCCCGGCGTGATGGAACGCCGCAACGTGAATCGTCCGGTACAAACCGGCGTCTTGGCGATTGATGCCATGATTCCTGTTGGGCGTGGTCAGCGCGAATTGATTATCGGTGATCGCCAAACTGGGAAAACGGCGCTGTGCATTGATACGATTTTGAACCAGCGCGGCGAAAACATGTACTGCATTTATGTCGCCGTCGGCAAGCGGCGCGGTGAATTGGCACGTATTCGCCAAACACTGGAAGATTATGGCGCGATGGAATACACCATTTTGGTGGTGGCGTCGGCTTCGGACGCGGCAGCCCTCCAATATCTCGCACCCTATTCGGGCTGCGCGATGGGCGAATGGTTCATGGAAAATGGCAAAGATGCCTTGGTTGTGTATGATGACCTCTCCAAACATGCTGCTGCCTATCGCCAAGTATCGCTGCTGCTGCGCCGCCCGCCGGGACGTGAAGCGTTCCCCGGTGACGTGTTCTATCTGCACAGCCGCTTGCTGGAACGTGCCGCCCAATTGAGCGAAGCGCGTGGGGGCGGTAGTTTAACCGCATTGCCGATTATTGAAACGCTGTTGGGCGACGTATCCGCGTTTATTCCCACCAACGTGATTTCGATTACCGATGGTCAAATTTATCTGGAAGCCAACCTGTTTTATTCAGGGCAACGTCCGGCAGTGAATACGGGTATCAGCGTTAGCCGCGTCGGTGGTGATGCCCAAACCAAAGCGATGAGTGGTGCAGCCGGCGGTTTGCGTCTTCAAATGGCGCAGTTCCGGTCTTTGGCGGCATTCGCGCAGTTCGGTTCTAACTTGGATAAATCCACGCAAGAACAATTGGATCGTGGGATGCGCTTGAACGAATTGTTCAAACAAGTGCAGTATCAGACACTCTCGTTAGAAGCCCAAGTGATTATCATCTTTGCCGGGACTTCGGGCTTATTGGATACCATTCCAGTAGACCGGGTGGGTGCATGGAAGGTGGATTTCATTAAAGCCCTGACGAGCCAATATGCTGAATTGGCGCGGGAAGTGCGCGATAATGCCGTTAAACGTTTGTCGCCGGAACTGAGTGCCAAACTGACGGATACTATTAAATCGTTTAACTCAACCTGGAGCTAATCCAGTACCGGCATAGGAAAGGGGTTACTGGATGCCACCTTTAAGGGAAGTACGCAATCGTATTAAGAGCGTCAAAAATATATCGCAGATTACCCGTGCGTTGGAAGCAGTATCGGCTTCGCGGGTGCGCCGGGCGCAAGCACGGGCGCTTGCCAGCCGTGCCTTCTCGGAAAAAGCATGGGAAATTTTGCTGAACGTGCAGAATGCCTCCAAAGGTGCTGTTGCTCATCCATTGTTGATGGAACGCTCCGAAGTCAAAAATATTCTGGTGGTGTTGATTACATCGGATAGAGGCTTGGCGGGCGCGTATAACACCAATATTTTGCGTGTGGTAGATCGCTTCGCAGAACGCATGAATCGTTCTACAAGTTTTGTGACGATTGGGCGCAAAGGGCGCGATACGATGTTGCGCGGCGGCAGAAAAGTGGTCGCGGAATTTAGCGATTTGCCCGCCGAACCGAAAATTACAGATATTTCACCGATTGCCCGCTTGGCGATTGATGCATTTATGAGTGGCGAAGTGGATGAAGTGTTGATTGCTTATACTGACTTCATCAATATGCTCACGCAACGCCCGGTTGTTGCCGGTTGGTTGCCACTCTCCACGCATGAAGAAGCGCAACGTGTCGCAGGTGACTATATCAAACCGACGCCCCATGTGACCGAAGGGGCAGTCAATTATGAATATGAGCCAGATGCAACAGCAGTCCTGAACGAAATTGTACCGCGTTTCACCGAATTGCAGCTTTATCAGGCATTGCTCGAATCGCAGGCAAGCGAACATGCAGCACGCATGGCAGCCATGCGGAATGCGACGGATAACGCCACCCAACTGGTTGCTGATTTGACGTTGGAATATAACAAAGCTCGCCAAGCTGCCATCACCAGCGAAATTTTGGATATTGTGGGTGGGGCATCGGCATTACAAGCATCATTGGATTCTGCCGCTGAAACATTGTATCAAGCGATGGAAGCCAAAGCCGCAGCAGTTTCGATGCCCGTTCCTGTAGCGGCGGTTGCGCCGGCAGTGGCAACGGTAGCAGTTGCGCCTGCTCCGGCAAAACCCGCCAAAAAAGCAAAAGCGGCTGGTGATGATTTAACCATGATTGAGGGCATTGGTCCCAAAATGTCGGCAGCATTGGTGGCAGCAGGTTTGGATACTTTTGCCAAAGTTGCCGCATCGGATGAAACGACGTTGCGAGCAGCGATTGAAGCCGCTGGTATGCGTTTATCCCCTCAGTTGCCCACCTGGCTCCATCAGGCACAGTTAGCGGCAAATGGTCAGTGGGAAGAACTTGAACAATTTCAGGATAACTTGGGGCGTAGAACCTCTTCAGAAGGGAGTGAGGGCGATTTATGAGTGGACACATAGGCAAAATTACACAGGTTCTTGGGAACGTGGTGGATGTGGTCTTTGACACGGGTTATTTGCCAGATATTTATGAGGCATTGATTGTCAAACGCGATAACGCCGAAGATTTAATTCTGGAAGTCGAATTGCTACTTGGCGATAGCGAAGTGCGCTGCGTGGCGATGGATGCCACCGATGGTTTGGCACGCGGTATGGATGCCTTGGCGACTGGCGCAGCGATTGCGGTGCCGGTGGGCGAAGCCTCTTTAGGGCGTATCTTCAACGTGTTGGGGCGTCCGGTGGATATGGGCGCACCATTGAGTGATGATGTCCAGCGCCGCCCAATCCATGCCAAAGCACCGACTTTTGAAGAACAAGCGACCCGCATTGAAGTGTTTGAAACCGGGCTAAAAGTGATTGACCTGATTGCCCCGATGACCAAAGGTGGCAAAACGGGCATTTTCGGTGGTGCCGGCGTCGGCAAAACTGTCACCATCATGGAACTGATTAACTCCATCGCTGTTGAACACGATGGTTTGTCGGTCTTCGCTGGTGTGGGTGAACGTACCCGCGAAGGCACGGCGCTTTACCATGAAATGTCCGAAGCGGGTGTTATGGACAAACTGGCAATGGTGTTCGGGCAGATGAACGAACCGCCGGGTGTGCGCTTGCGTGTGGCATTAACCGGGTTGACGATGGCAGAACACTTCCGTGATGAAGGCAAAGATGTGTTGATTTTTATTGATAACATCTTCCGGTATTCGCTGGCAGGTGCTGAAGTATCGGCGCTATTGGGGCGTATGCCTTCCGCAGTGGGGTATCAGCCGAACTTAGCTGAAGAAATGGGCATGTTGCAGGAACGCATTACCTCAACCCGCAGCGGTTCAATCACTTCCATGCAAGCCGTATATGTGCCTGCCGACGATTATTCTGACCCGGCACCTGTGGCGGTGTTTACGCACTTGGATAGCACCATCGCACTGGAACGGTCTATCGCTGCTAAAGCCATCTTCCCGGCAGTAGACCCGTTGGGCAGCACCAGCAAAATTCTGGATCCGTTGGTGGTGGGCGAAGACCACTATCGCACTGCCCGCGAAGTTCAACAAGTGCTGCAACGTTACAAAGATTTGCAAGACATCATCGCCATCTTGGGCGTGGAAGAACTTTCCGACGATGACAAATTGCTGGTTGCCCGCGCCCGCAAGATCGAAAACTTCCTCAGCCAACCGATGCGCGTAGCGGCACAATTCACTGGGCGCGAAGGGCGTTATGTCCGCGTGAAAGATACCATTCGTGGCTTCCGTATGATTTTGGATGGCGAATTGGATCATGTTCCTGAACGCGATTTCTACATGGCGGGTCCGATTGAGGATGTGCTGGAACGCTACGAAAAGAGCCAGAAAGCCTAACCTCCCGGAGGGGTATTATGCCTATTCATGTTGAATTGGTCACGCAGGAACGGCGCGTGTTTGAAGAACCGCTTGCTGATATGGTGTTAGTACCAGCCTTAGAAGGGGTGATGGGCATTTTGCCGCACCATGCCCCAGTCTTGACGACACTCGGTTTTGGCGAGATGGTCGTGAAAAAAGGTAATGCCGAAGAACGCTTTGCCATTTATGGCGGCGTGGTAGATGTGCGCCCCGATAAAGTGGTCGTATTAGCCGATACCGCTGAATCATCTTTTGCGATTGATACCGAAAAAGCCGAAGCCGCGCGCCAACGGGCAGGGCAGATGTTGGCACAAGGTGTCGCTCCAGAGATGAATCGTGAGGCGATTCTGGCGCTGCGCCGCGCAGAGTTACAACTGCGTTTAGGGCGCAAGATGACCGGTGGCAACGCGGGTAAATTGCGTATTGTCAGCGAAGACGACGACGGGAAAAAATAAGTCGTAGTTTGCAAAACTTGAACAACGCCCGGCAATCATGTCGGGCGTTGTTTTTGTTTTGGGCTATGATTATAGTAAAGATGCTTTGCAATTCTGGAAATAGCGATAGGTGTTTCACATGGTCGAAATGGTTAAAACCACCATTACCCAAGCCGATTTACACCAATTGGATGCTGAGGCTGGCGATAATTATTGGATTGAAGTTGAGGATAATACCATTATCGAGGTCTTGAGAGATATGACTTGGATACATTTGTTTGTCATCATGAATCTTTATGATTTACTCAAACCCTTTGTGAAGATGCATCAATTGGGACGAGTGTTTACTGATGGCGCACGTTATGTTCTTAAAGGTACGCTAGATGAAATTGAAGATGCCCCAAGACCTGATTTCTCATTTGTGCGTACCGGGCGTATTCCTGCCGATTTTGATTGGGAGGGGGATTTTTTCGGTGCGCCCGATTTGGCAGTGGAAGTGATTTCACCGGGGCAGGGGATACCGAATTTAGTCCGTAAATTATCGCGTTATTTGGATGCTGGCACAGAAGAGGCATGGTTGATTGTGCCGAAAAAAGGCGAGTTGTACCAATTCCGGCGCGATGCCGATGCTCCCGTGGTGTATCGTCAGGGCGAGACTTTGACGACACCGTTATTCCCCGGATTGGTGATAGATATCACAGCGATTTTTGCGCCGAATTAAAAACCTCATAAAGATTGTGGCATAACACACGCTTAAATCCCCGAAACCGCTATAATAAACACTAAATGACTCGACGTAGCAAGGACAAACATGGGACTTTTCTCCAAAAAATTAGGGTTAGACTTGGGAACAGTCAATGTCTTAATTTATGACAACGGACAAATTGTGTTGCAAGAGCCATCCTTGGTGGCGCTGCAAATCACTGAAGATGAAGAACGCATTGTAGATTTTGGGCAGCCAGCGCGGGAAATGTTGGGGCGCGTGGACGAAGAAGATATTCAAATTGTGCGCCCACTGCAAAATGGCGTCATTGCCGATTACGAAGTAACCGAAAAAATGCTGGAATATTTTTTCAGCAAAGTCGCCGGGCGATTGCGTTTATTTCGCCCGACGGTAATGGTGTCTATTCCGTGGGGCGTTACCAGCGTAGAAAAACGGGCAGTGTTGGAAGCGGTGTTAGCCGCTGGGGCGCGTGAAGTGTACCCGATTCCTGAACCATTAGCCGCGGCAATTGGTGCGGGCTTGCCGGTAGGCACCCCAGCGGGGGATATGATAGTCAATATCGGTGGTGGTATCACTGAGGCGGCGGTATTGACCATGAACAATATCATTCGGGCAGAAAGTGGGCGTGTCGGTGGGTTGCGTTTAGATGAAGCGATTATGAACTATATCCGTCGCAAATATAATCTCACCATTGGTCAGCCCACTGCCGAATCAATCAAGATTCAGGTGGGGGCAGCGGTGGAACTGCCGCAGCCGATGATGATGGAAGTGCAAGGGCGCGATAATGTGAGTGGGCTACCACGCACGGCAACCATTTCAACAGGCGAAGTGGTGGAAGCATTGACCGAGCCGCTTAATGCGATTGCCGCTGTGGTTCGCAATGTGTTGAGCAATACACCGCCCGAATTGGCATCGGATATTATTGACCGTGGTATTGTGCTAACGGGTGGCGGGGCGCTGCTGCGCGGAATAGACCAGTTCTTGACGCGCCAAACAGGCGTGCCTGTGTATCGGGCGGATAATCCGATGATTGTGGTGGCGGTGGGGGCAGGCAGAGCATTGGAAGATCCGGCAGTGCTGCGGCGCATTGCCGGAATTTATGCGCGGTAAAGGTTAATCTTCACTACGCAAAAAGTAGGTCATGGTCTGGAGATGGACAACTGGGTCAATATATTGAACTTTAACATTATCGGGTACTTTAATGGTAATGGGGGCATAGTTCAGGATGGCTCTAATACCCGCATCTATGAGTTGGTCTGCCACTGATTGGGCATGTTCGGCGGGGACAGCCAGCATGGCAACCTTCACCCCATTTTGGCGAATAATCGTTTGCATATCGCTGATAGGATGAACAGATAAATCGCCGACTTTTTGCCCAATTTTTTCGGCAGAGGCATCCACTAACCAAGCAATCCGAAAGCCTCTATCCGCAAAACCGCGATAATGAGCAATGGCGCTGCCCAGATTGCCTGCCCCAACCACAATGACGAGCCACTCACGGTCTACTTGTAGGACTTGTTCCAGTTTAGCGACTAAATATTCGATTTGGTAGCCGGTTCCTTGCTTGCCAAACCCCCCAAAATGGGATAAATCTTTACGAATTTGGGCGGAACTAATCCCTAAATGGCGTCCAAGCTCGTGCGATGAGGTGACATCGTTGCCTTCTTGCTTTAACCGCGTCAAAGCACGCAGATACAAAGGCAACCGCCCGATAACAATATCAGGTGGAATATCATTCAACTTCAATGATGCCATTTTTCTTGGTGTCCTGTAGACTAAATTAATGGTTACATGAATCCACAAATCAAGGCTTGTATCTTATCATCGGTAAAAAAGAAAAACCAGAGAACTATTTCACAAATGCGTTATATTTATCGAAATTTATAACAAAATATGCTGCACAACGGCGTATTTTTGGTTACAATTTGTTTTAGATGTCGTTGGTCAAAACCTCCACTATCCAACCATAGGCGCTGATGACCGCCTAGAAACGACGGAAGAACACATGACATACGATGAACGGGAAACCATCCCAGTACCACGTCGGCGTGTTTTCGTACTGAAAGATGGCGCATTTGTAGTGCAATGGGAAGAAAACCGCGTTCAGGATTTGCTGACGGGCAAGTATCGTCCATTTGCGGCGGAGACTGCCGGTAATCCCATTAGCGATTACGAATTGAGCCAACTTAAAAATGCGGGTGTTGTGGATCGGTATGACGTGGAACTTATTCATCTTTGTCCCACGCCGGATATTATTGCCCATACGCCGGCGCGGTCGTATTATCTCAACACGGCATTGCCCAAAAATCGTAAAGAGGATGTTGAAATTTGTTTACGGGAATTTCATCTAGAAGATAAATTTTCGGTGCGGACACAAGAAAAATTTGTGATTATTCGCGGACCGAATGGCATGGCGTTTTTGGGATTTGATGATGCCGAAAAAGCCCGCGAATTGCTGCTGTCCCATGCGCCGCAAGTGTTTGAGGAAACGGTGGTAGCATTTGTAGAAATTATTGCGTTGGCGTGAAACTAGGTATTGGGGATTGGGGAATAGCGATGGTTGAAGTTGAGAGTGGTCATACCAATGCAGCATTAAACCCGACTTTGCAATCTATTCATGACAATATGTTGGAAGGTTTGGGGCAATTAGCCGATTATTTTGGGTTTAGTAAAGTGATTGGGCAGTTATACGGTACTTTGATGTTGAGTTCTGTGCCTTTATCTTTGGATGATATGGTGGAACGCTTGGATATTTCCAAAGCCAGCGTTAGCATGAATATTCGCACGTTGGAACATATCGGGATGGTGCGGCAGGTGTGGGTGCGTGGCAAAGGCGGGCGGCGTAAGTATTACGAAGCCGAGACCGATTATTGGCAAATTGTCACTAATTTGCTCGCTGGGCGCGAAATGCGTGATGTGGATCGGGCGATTACCGTCATGGAAGAAAACACCACCCATCTTGCCGAAGCGTTAAACACGATGTCGGAAACAGATAAAGAACTGGCGCGGGTCTACATGGAACGCATTTCGCATTTACAGCTTTTGTTTCAGTTTGCAAAATTGATGATTACCAGCGTTTTGGGGCAGGCAGAAAAAGGGGATTTCCCAGATATACCCGGCGTTTATCCATCGTAATAGGCTTAGACTGCCCTTGTTGTGTTTGCACAGATATTTTATAATCAGCAATCAGCCCTACGGGGGAGTGGCGGAATTGGCAGACGCGCATGACTTAGGATCATGTCTCCATGAGGTGAGGGTTCAAGTCCCTCCTTCCCCATCACACAACACTTGCAAAGGCGCTGGCAGGCGCTTTTCCTGTTTTGGGTAATAGGGTTTTTCTGACAAACATCTAATGGATTCCCCCACCTATAACCTGATATAATTACTGAAAGTTTCAACACGAGGAAATAACTTGAACATCCAAACTGAACGCCTCGATAATCATACTGTTCGCCTTACGGTGGAAATTGAGGTGGAACGCTTGGAAAAAGCCAAGCAGCAAGCTGCGAAAGCCCTTTCCAAACGCTATCGGATTCCGGGATTTCGCCCTGGCAAGGCACCCTACAAAATGATTGTTAATTATGTAGGCGAAGCCAGTATTATTGAGGATGCCATCGAATCTCTCAGCAATGATGTGTATCGGGACGCCCTCAGCCAAACATCCCTAAATCCTTTTGGTCCCGGTGTAATAGAAAATTTCAAAATTGACCCGCCTACTTTTATCTTTGTGCTGCCCCTAGAACCGGAAGTTGACCTCAAAAATTATCGGGAAGTGCGGGCAGAATACACGGAAACCACCATTGATGACGACCACCTGAACCGGACATTGCGCCAGTTGCAACGGCAAGAAGCCTTGATAGAAGAAAGCCATCAACCGGCTATTCTTGGCAATCAAGTTACAGTGGATATTCACAGTGAATTTATTGATGGCGAAGTGCGCCCTGAGATAGAAATCGCTGAAGATGATGAAACTGCTAGCCCGGATGCCGAAGTTGTTGAAGAACCGTCCGCTGAATTGGATGACGATTCAGACGAATTTGATGATGACTCGTCCGATGAGTTTGAAGACGATGACGATTCAGACGAATTTGATGATGATGATTCGTCTGATGAGTTTGAAGATGACGACTCGGAAGACGATGACGCTGATGCCTCAGAAGATGATGCAGATGAGGAAGACGATGCTGCTGTTTACCAAGGGGATGGCTTTGTTCATCGGCATGATGCTCCCTTGATTCTGAGTACCGAAGAAGAACCGGTGTTAAAAGGTTTTTCCGAAGCAATTGTTGGGGCGAATGTGGGCGATGAGGTTGTTTTTGAACTCGAAATCCCCGACGAAGAAGGCTATCAGAGCATTGTTGGACGTAAAGTGCGCTTTAACGTCACAGTCAAAAAGATTGAAGTGATTACTCTGCCAGAATTGAACGATGATTTTGCGGCACGTATGACAAAAGATGAAGCCGAACCGCTGACGTTGTTGCAATTGCGGATGCGGATGCGCGAGAATATGCAGCGCGAAGCGGAAGAAGAAACACAAGATAAATTTGCTAATGCTGTGCTGGATAAAATTATCGAGCAGGCATATGTGGTATTCCCGCCGCAAATGATAGATGACCGCGTGCATGAAATGATGCATGATTTTGAAGAAAATGTCTTGCAACGGCAGGGCTTAAACCTAGAAAAATATCAGCAGATGTCGGGTATGGGTCATGAAGATTTTCATGCGGCATACGAACCCGGCGCAAGAAAATTTGTCACTCGGTCATTGGTATTAAGCGAATTTGTGGTGCAGGAAAAATTGACGGTTTCTGAAGCCGATATTGATGCCCGTATTGACGATATGCTGAAACTGCTCGGTGGCGATAACGAAGCGAATTTCCGTAAATTCTTGAACACCCCCGCCCAGCGGAGTAATATGCGAAATTCCATCATGTATCAGACCGCCATGAAGCATTTGACGCGCTTGGGTAAAGGCGAATTGCCTGTAGGTGAACCCGTCGCTGAATTGGCAGCACCAACTGAAACGATGGCTGAACTAGGGGAACAAGCTGCAACCGAAACGGTTGCGATAGAATCAAATCCGTCAAATCCTGTTGAAGAATCATAGTTAATCACTGTCAACCGACTCACGAAAGGAGCAAGGTGCTTCTGCACCAGCCGCTATGGTTCCATATAATGTCATTCCAATGGTGATTGAACAAGGCAGCCGCGGGGAACGTGCCTATGATATTTATTCCCTGCTGCTGAAAGAGCGTATCGTTTTTGTTGGGATGGGAATCAACGACCAAGTTGCCAATCTTACGGTGGCACAGTTGCTATTCCTTGACCGTGAAGACCCTGACCGTCGCATCCAGATGTATATCAATTCGCCCGGTGGGCAAGTGTATTCCGGGTTGGCAATTTATGACGCAATGCAGCAAATTCAGGCACCAGTCAGCACGGTTGCTGTCGGCTTGACTGCCAGTTTCGGTACTGTTTTGTTGACGGCGGGTGGCAAAGGCTTACGTTTGGCGCTACCGCACGCCACGATTCATATGCACCAACCGTTGGGTGGCGCACAAGGGCAAGCCTCTGACATTGTGATTCAAGCGAATGAGATTATCCGCTTAAAGAAATTGCTGAATGAAGTTTTTGTCCGGCATACTGGGCAAAATTATGAAACGATTGAACGCGATACTGACCGCGATATTTACAAAACACCGGAACAAGCGGTTGAATACGGTTTGATTGACTCCGTATTGAATATAGTAGAAGAGGAAAAAGCTCGGTGAGTGGTTACTTGTCTAGTGTCCAGCGATGCTCATTCTGCGGACGTTCACATGATGAAGTTGAACGGTTGATTGCGGGTCCGGATAATGTATTCATCTGCAATTATTGTGTGGATTTGTGCCACAACTTATTGGCAGACGAAGATTATCTGGAACGCGCCGGGTTAGATTTTCATCTGGATAAAGTGTTATCTCCGCGTGAAATTATGCATTTTCTGGATGAATATGTGGTGGGGCAGGAATATGCCAAGCGTGTCTTAAGCGTGGCGGTCTACAACCATTATAAACGTATTCAATCTGGCAAAAGTGCTACTGATATTGAACTAGATAAAAGCAATATCTTGGTTTTAGGACCGACGGGCAGCGGTAAAACGTTGTTGGCGCAAACCCTCGCCCGGATATTAGATGTGCCGTTCTGCATTGCGGATGCCACTGCTCTGACCGAAGCGGGTTATGTGGGCGAAGATGTGGAAAATATCTTGCTGCGCTTGATTCAAGCTGCTGATGGTGATATTGCGCGTGCGGAAAAAGGCATCATCTACATTGACGAAATTGATAAGATTGCCCGCAAATCCAACGATAATCCATCTATCACCCGTGATGTATCGGGCGAAGGGGTGCAGCAGGCACTCCTAAAAATTATCGAAGGTACGGTTGCGAATGTGCCGCCACAAGGCGGACGCAAACACCCTCACCAAGAATTTATCCAGATTGATACCAGCAATATCCTGTTTATTTGCGGCGGGATGTTTGATGGTATCGAAAAAGTGATTTCGCGGCGGGTCGGTGTCAAAGGCGCGTTGGGCTTCAAAGAAACGCATGAGCAAATTGCCCGCGATAAATCGTCGCTGCTTCGCAAAGTCAGCCCGGAAGATTTGATTATGCATGGGCTTATCCCCGAATTGGTGGGGCGCTTGCCTATGGTCGTCTCGGTTGAACCGCTTGACCGTGATGCTCTCAAGCGTATTTTGGTTGAACCCAAAAATTCACTGGTCAAACAGTACAAGCACCTGTTGACTCTGGATAATGTCGAACTGCAATTTGATGAATCGGCATTAAACGCAGCAGCCGATATGGCGATGGAACGCGGCACAGGCGCTCGTGGTTTGCGTGCCATTATCGAAAAATGCTTGCTGGATGTGATGTTTGAAGTGCCGGGGCGTGATAATATCCGGCGCGTGTTGGTGGATGCTGAAGCCATTCGCACCATTCGGCGTCCGCGCATTTTTGATGCGGACAACCGTGAAATGGAATGGAACGAAATCGGCACGTTGCGAACTGGCAAACCTGCCGCTTAATCCTCTCAAAAAAACTGTTTAATTCAAAACGCCGCCAATTCTAGTGCGGCGTTTTGCGTTAGTTACTGACCAGAGATGCCCTCACCCTAAATCCCTCTCCCGAACGCGCCGGTAAGGCTGGCGCTGGGAGAGGGACTTAAAGCACAGTGCGAGGTGAGTTTGCTCCCTTCTCCCTTGGGAGAAGGGCAGGGGATGAGGGCAGGTGCGTACCATCTGTTAGTTATTCTCGGTTTTATAATCTATCCCTAGGAAATTAACCGCTGCTGGTGCTAATGCCTCCATCGTTTCGCCGCGCAAATGCTTCAGAAAAAAAGCGGTGGCGAGATGATTGGTAATATCATGGGCGCGGGGCAAACCCCACACCAAATCGGAACAGACATCAAAAGCGCCAAAATCTAACAGCAGCGGCGGGCAGTCATCTATGAATAGATAATGCCCACCGTTGGCAAATGTCACCAACGTTTTTTCTGTATTTAGCGCCGCATAAAACGCATAAGCATCGCGTTCTGGAATCGTTGTTCTATCGGCGTCGCCCACCATAATCATGGTTGGAATAACGATTTCTGTTAAATCGAGACTGGGAGCATTCCATGGAGCGAGGGCAACTACGGCTTTGATACGTGGGTCAGTTGTGGCATCCCAAATGCCCGGCGGTGTTGTGTCATAACCACGCGCTGCGGCAATATCGGACTCCATATCGAGCAAGAAGCAAATATTATCTTGGTCGCTGCCTTGATTCGTACTACACCAGTCGCGTATGCCAGCAAAATTCAGGCGTGCGCCACCCACTGATAATGCCGTCCAGCCCCCAAAAGAATGCCCGGTGACGCCGATATTTTCCACATCAATTTTTCCAGCAAAATCACCACTTGCGTTTAAGTCTTCGGCAAGGGTAATTTGGCGCAAGATGTCATTCGGGCGGTGGGCATAATTGCTCACAAAATCTTGTCCCCCTAGAAAATTTGCGCCACTCAATACAGTATTTAAAACGGTGTTGCCGGGATGATCCGCCGCCATAACGATAAACCCATGTGAGGCGAGATGCTGTGTGTAATATAGGGAGAGCAAGCGCGACCCGCCGCTGCCATGCGAAAAAATAATTAAGGGGAAGGGGCGTTCTGATAAGGCGATAGGCGCATTGCGATAGGCATGACCGGGGACTGAAAATGCCAATGCTAGCGAATAATTATGCTCAGGTTCTGTGCCTGCTGTGCCTTCTGCTGGATACCACAGTGTCACCGACAATGCCCGGTTTTCACCGCGAATTGTCATTTCTTGTGTACCAACGGCATACTGCCCGCGCTGCCCATATTGCGGCGCATCGGGGCGCTGCGCTTGGGCGAACCAAGTGGGCAAAAAACACAGTATCAAACCAAAGAACCGTATCCATTGTCTCATCATCAATTAGTCCTATTTTGGTGTGGAAGGTTATAAGGTATCGGTAGTGGATGGGGTATTTGGCAAAATGACTTCGGCACGTCCGCCTACCATTTTTTTGAAAGCGAGTGCCTCTAATTCAGTTGCTCCTTCGCCGGTTGCCCCCCAATTCGATGGAATCACATAACGCGGACGCATGATGTTGATGGCTTCAATAGCTTTTTCTTGGCTCAATGTGCCATCATCATCTATCGGCAAAATGGCAATATCCGGGTGCAAGCGTTCCATTTCTGGGATGATGCCCGTATCCCCCGCATAATAAATATCATAATAATTGAGCGAGATGACGAAACCTAAGCCACCATCTTCTTGGGGATGGCGCAAATCGTTGGGGTAATAGGCGGGTACAGCTTTGATGCTAGCGCGTCCAACAGTGATGCTTTGCCAAGGACGTAAAATCGTAATATCCGGCACTTGTTGGGCGACGCGCTCGTTGCCAATCACCAACGTTTGGTTGCCGCGTAATTTATTAATATCCGCCACAGAACAATGATCGTAATGGTCATGTCCAATCAAAATCACATCTGCCAAAAATGCCGTGCGAATGACGCGCCAAGGGTTAATATAAATAATAGGGGAGCCTTGTATCGCAAAACTGCCATGCCCTAACCATTGAATGTAGTCAATCATAAGCCTCGTGTCTGATGATAAGGTTGCCATCTAGGTTGTGAAATTTGTCCGACTGCCTATAATGATAACAGGAAGTTCGGCGTGTTTTATATATGTTTGATAAAAATAACCACAGTCGCCTAAAATCCTGTGTTATGATTTAATTTAGCGACTCACTCAGGATATGATGTATGGTCAATCGCAAACCACTTAAATCTATTGGGCAACCGACACGTCCAGCGGAACCACAAGTAGCAGGACCCCAAGGTCAAGCCCCCGCCGCACCGCAAGCACCCAAATTATGGGCGCCACAACCTTTGCGTACCCTAGAAGATACAGGATTATCGAAACTAGCGGTAGCGGATTTAATCCTCAAAGTTCTATATTTTCGCGGTGATTTAACCGGACACCAGTTGCAAGAAAATCTCAAATTGCCGTTTAATGGCATCTTGGATTTTGTCATTGCCTTCATCAAACAAGAAAAATTGGTGGAAATTGTTGGGACGGGTGGCGTGGGCGAAATTGCGTTCCGCTATCAGATTTCCAGCAAAGGGGTAGAACGCGCCTTAGAAGCACTGGAAAAAACCAATTATGCCTCGGTTGCGCCCGTGCCGTTGGAGTCATACATCGATTCTATTCTGGAACAGACCAAAAATAAGGGTCTTATCCGTGAAGATGATATGCGGCGCGTGATGGAAAACTTGATTGTCTCCAAAGAAATGTTGGATGTGATTGGACCCGCCGCCAATTCTGGTACTTCGATTTTCTTATATGGACCGCCCGGTAACGGCAAAACGACTCTTTCGGAAGCGATTGGGCGCGTGATTTTGGGCGAAGACATGTGGATTCCTTATGCCGTAGATGTCGATGGGCAGGTGATTCAAATTTATGATACGGTCAACCATGAATTATCGGCTGACCAAACGCCCGTGAAATATGGCACAGGGTCTTTCGCTGACCAACGCTGGATACGCATCAAACGTCCTATCATCATTGTAGGTGGTGAATTGACGATGGCGAATCTGGACTTGATTTACGACCCGGTGAACAAAATCTATGAAGCCCCCTATCAGGTCAAAGCCAATGGCGGCATGTTCCTGATTGACGACTTTGGACGCCAGCAAGTGAGTCCGCTGCAATTGCTGAATCGTTGGATTGTGCCGTTGGAAAAGAAATATGACTTTATGACATTGGCGAATGGACGCAAAATCCAGATGCCGTTTAAAGTCATGATTATTTTTTCAACCAATATGGATCCGGCGGATTTGGTGGATGATGCGTTTTTGCGGCGTATTAAATACAAAATTTTGGTGGGCAATCCTACGCGCCAACAATTTGATGATTTGTTCCGGCTGATGTGCCGCATTCGTAAAGTCGAATTTGACCAAGGCGGGTACGAATATCTGTTGGAAAAATGGTATCGTAAATTTGCCCGCGATTATCGGTTTGTACATCCGCGTGATTTGTTATCGCAGATGAAAGATATTGCCGATTATATGGAAGTGCCGTGCGAAATGTCGAATTTTGATTTGATTGACCGCGCTGCCGCTTCTTATTTTGTGGAGTTATAACAATCGTGACAACCCCTGTGTGGACACCCCCTGCTCAAGACAATGTTATCGTATCGCGCCAGCAGGTGTTTACGCTGGTAGATGGAACGTTTGTTGTGCAGTGGGAGCGCCAGCGTGTTCAGGAAATCTTGAGTGGGGTGTATCGTACTTTCGATTATTCGGGTGATTTTGGTCATCCTATCACCCCCTACGAACTGGCACAATTGCAAGTTGCCGGGTTAGTCGCGGATTATGATGATTGGTATATTGCGTTGCGGACGCTGCCCCAAGTTGCCAGTGGCGGCAGTACACCGCGTTTGCGGCTGTATTATCTGAATACCACCTTATCTGCCGCAGTGTTGGATTATATCCAAGAATTGTTGGTGAAGTTGGGTGCGGGGCAATTGTTGATGGCACGCGAGCGCGATGGCTTTGTGGTCATTTTGGGCAAAGATGGCAGAGCGTTCCGCAACGTGGATGAGATGGAGCAAGCCCAAAAGTGGTTGCAGCAAAGAGCGCCGCGTATCTTAAATCAATTAACGCCGGGTTTTGTGGAAACGACGCAGGAAATACTATCAGGACAGGAATTGCAGGCGTCGCATCGCAAAGGACGGGAGTTATATGCGTTTGTTACCAGCCAGGGAGAAGTATCTGTGACTGAGGGAAAACAAGTGGTTTTAGCCGTCCGCCAAGAAGAAGAACGGCAGGCAATCGCTGCATTATTGGGTGAAATGGGCATGATGGTGCATCATGCCGTGACAGGTCGGGAAGCGATACTGCTGTTGGAGGATAACACTTGTGATTTCCTAGTTTTGGATATTCAATTGGCGGATATGCATGCTTGGGCGATGCTGCGAACACTCAAAGAAAGTGTGGATTTATCGCGGTTGCCGACGATTGTGATTATGGATGAACAAGTGGTGACGGCGCTGGATAATGTGACCCCGGTTGTTCGTCCGTTTTCGATGGCGCGGCTGCGGTTTACGATTCGTGATTTATTCTTGAATCAGTAATTCAAGGGTATTTTGTTGGCTGAATATTGCCAGCCCCCTGCATTCCTGTTACAGTTGACAACCGATACTTGCCCCGGTTGGTGTGGTCTATGCCGACCTTTTAACAGGATAATCATCTTATGCCCTTGATTTTTGTCACTGGCGGGACTGGGTTTTTGGGACATCACCTTGTACCCAGCCTGTGCCGTGCGGGCTATTCTTTACGGATTCTAACTCGTCATCCAGAAGCGGCACCATGGCTGAAACTGTTGCCCAATGTCGAAGTTGTCCGTGGCGATTTATTGGATAAACCCCTGTTGGAACAGCACCTCACAGGTTGCCATGCCGTAATTCATGCTGCCAGTTTGTTCAGCATGTGGGGTGACGCCGGCGATTTTTCAGCAACTAATGTGCAGGGAACAGAAAATATTGTTCAAGCGGCGATTAATGCCAAAATTGAAAAATTTGTTTATGTTTCTACGGTAGCGGTGATTGGGCAACCAACACCAAACTTGATAGTGGATGAACAGCATCCTCCCCGCCCAGCAGACCGCTATCAACAGAGTAAACTCCAAGCCGAACAATTGATTTTACGGTGTTATCAGGAGCAGAATTTCCCGGCGCTGATTGTGCGTCCGGGGGCGTTTTATGGACCCGGCGGCAATTATGCGTTTAATCGGTTGTTTTTCACCGATCCTTTGCGTGGTTTGGTGATGCAAATGGACGGTGGGGATTATATCATTTTTCCGACGTTTATTAGCGATGCAGCGGTAGGTATCGTGTTAGCCCTAGAAAAAGGGCGTGCAGGTGAAATTTATAATTTGTGTGGGGAATGTTTATCGCACAAAGCCGCGTTTAATATTATTTTGCGGCAGGCTGGTATTTGGCGCCCGCGCCTGAATTTGCCGGGTTGGTTAGGCATTAATTTTGCGCGATTTTTGACGTTGGTCGCCAGCATCACGCGGATTGAACCATTTTATCCGATTGGGCTGCGCTCGTATGTTTTTCATGATTGGCATGTCTCCAGCGAAAAGGCGAAACGCGAATTAGGTTTTCAACCAACACCCTTTGAAGAAGGCAGTCGCCGTACCCTCGCTTGGTATCACGCCGGGCGTCCAGAAATTGTGCCAGAGTTGTGAGCCAGCGGGATTGTCTCTATTCAGACTATCAAAATCGGATTATGCTAAATCATTCCGATGATGATAATTGAGAGTTTGGTAGTTTATGCTGGTTGATGAAGTAAAAATTTATGTCCGCAGTGGTGATGGCGGGCATGGGGCAATCGCGTTCCGGCGCGAAAAATATGTACCAAAAGGTGGTCCCTCCGGTGGTGATGGGGGACGCGGTGGTGATGTGATTATCAAGATAAATCCTTCCCTCAACACGTTATATTATTTCCAACGGCATTCGATTTTTAAAGCTAAAAACGGTGTTAATGGAATGTCGCGTAATATGACAGGCGGGAATTCTGAGCATCTGATTCTCGAAGTACCCCCCGGTACCATTGTGCGCGATGCTGAATCAGGCGCAGTTTTGGCAGATATGACAGGCGAGATTGACCATGTGGTGGTCGTTAAAGGTGGGCGCGGCGGTAAAGGCAATGCGCGGTTTGCAACATCTTCTAATCGTGCGCCGCGCATGGCAGAAAAGGGCGCACCCGGCGAAGAACGTTGGCTGCGCTTAGAACTGCGGTTGATTGCTGATGTGGGCTTAGTGGGTGTGCCGAATGCGGGCAAATCCACGCTGCTTTCGGTGGTGAGCAATGCCAAACCCAAAATTGCTGATTATCCGTTTACGACGCTGCAACCTAATTTGGGTGTGGTGATTTATGATGACCGTGATTTGGTCTTTGCGGATATTCCCGGCTTAATTGAAGGCGCCCATATGGGCATTGGTTTGGGTCATGCCTTTTTGCGGCATGTGCAACGCTGCCGGATGCTCATTCATGTTATCAATGGCTCGGCAGATGACCCGCTGGCAGATTACAACCAGATTAATGCGGAACTGGCGCTTTATGATGAAAAATTAGCGCAAAAACCGCAGTTGGTGGTCTTTAACAAGATGGACTTGCCCGATGTGCAAGCCCGCTGGGAAATGCTGCAAACAGAATTTAACAAGCGTGGCGTGGAAGTGCTGCCCATTTCTGCCTTGGCGCGGCAGCAGATTGATACCCTCATCCAGAATACGTTCTATACTTATTCTCAACTGCCAATTGAAGCCCCCGAACCCAGTGAAGCTCTGCCGCTGTATCAATTGGCAGAGGTCGAGGAGATTTTTACATTGGCGCGTGGGGATGATGGCAGTTATATCGTCCGGGGCAAACGGATTGAACGGGCGGCTGCCATGACCTATTGGGATTATGAGGAAGCAATCCAACGTTTTCAGAAAATTTTGCAAACGTTGGGAATTTCGGCTGCTTTAGAAAAAGCCGGCGTGCAGCCCGGCGATACCGTTTTCATAGGCGAGTATGAATTAGAATGGTCGGATTAGATTTTCGGCGGATTGGCATTTTGGGGGGAACTTTTGACCCCCCACATAACGGGCATTTGATTCTGGCGCAGTACACGATGGAAGCACTGAACCTAGATCATGTGTTATTTGTTCCGGTGGGCGACCACCCCTTTAAAGACGTAACGCGCACCAGTGTGAAACATCGGTTGGTGATGCTGCAATTGGCGATTGCGTCGAATGCACGATTTAGCATCTCAGATGTGGATGTACGCCGCCCAGGACCCCATTATTCGGCAGATACGGTCAAAGTCATTCAGGAGGAATACCCGCAGGCACAATTATTTTTTGTGATGGGCGGGGATAATCTGCGGGCATTGCCATCATGGACGCGGGCAAAAGATTTGTATGAAGCCTGCCGCCTCGCGGTGATGAAACGCTCTGATGAAGACATTGCGCCGGACATGCACGAAGCCGTTCTGCCGGGGCTTAAAGATAAGGTGGATATTGTGGATGCGCCGCTGTTGGGCATCTGGTTATCGTCCACCCATGTGATTGAACGTATTCGGGCAGGTAAAAGTGTGCGGTATTTAGCGCCTGACCCGGTAGTTGAATATATCCGTGAGCATGAGGTCTATAACCATCAATGAAAATCTGGGCGTATTGTTTGCTGGTGGTGTGTTTATCAAGCACAAGTTTATCCGCGCAAGAGGCTGTACCGACGCTGGTGCCGCCAACGCCGATAGCTGCGCCAGCCACAGGCGAAAATGATGCTTTGCTGACTGAATCAACGATAGCGCGTATCGCCAACAGCCGCGTGCTGCGCGTGGGAATTTTGTTCAATGAGCCGCCCTTTGGTGAATTAACGATTAGGGGTGATGTTGCCGGGTTCGATGCTGATTTAGCGCGGCTCATTGCTGAAACATGGGATGTTGAAGTCAATTTTGTGCAGGTCACGCGCCAAAATGATTTGGTTTTGTTGCAACGTGGCGAAGTGGATATGCTGATTGCGGCGCAGGTGCGGCGGCGCGAATTAGATACGATGGTGGAGTTTAGCCAATCGTATGTGATTGGCAAACAGGCGCTCATGGTGCGGGCTGATAGTGGCATAGAGCGTGTGGTGAATTTATCCGGGCGGCGCGTGGGCTATGTCATGGGTACAGAGGGTGAAATTGCCGTACAAGAGGCGTTTGTTGCTGCTGGCTTGCCCATTACGCCCCAACCTTACCTAACATTGGATAAAGCGTATGTGGCGCTGTTTTCGGGCGAGATTGATGGCATTGTTACCCGCGAAGACCATTTGCTGCGAATTGCCGCGAATCAACCGGATGCCACCAAAATTTTAGATGAACCTGTTGCGCCGGAACCCTATGCCATTGCCATGCAGCGCCAAGATATTCACTTGCGAAATTTGGTGAATCGCACATTGCAATTTTTGTCCATTGAAGACAGCGCCCGACGCTCAAAATTGGGTGATTTGCGCGAAAAATATTTTCCGGGGCGTCCTTTCCCATCAGATGCCTTACCCCTATGGAATAACATTGGGACGGAAGCGCCCAAACCAGAACAATTTTCGACGGATGTCCCATATCCCCAACAATATGCTGTGCCACGCATCAAAGAAACGGGTGTACTGCGCGTTGCTGGTGTGGCGCAACCACAACCGGAAGAAGCGGCATGGCGACAAGCCCTTTTCACGCTGAATCGCTCGATTGTGGAGCGATTAGCGCAACAATGGGGTGTGCGCGTGGAATATATTGCAGGCGACCCATTTTTGCTCGTAGAATCCGGGCAAGCCGATTTAGCAATCGGAATTGAACCCGATTGGAATGCAGTGGGGCGCGTGGATTTTACGCAACCGTATATGCTGCATGGGGAACGACTGATGGTACGCAAAAACAGCACTATTGACGGTTTTGGCTCACGCGAGTTGATTAATCGCTGGATTGCCGTTATCAACACCGATGATGGCGCACAAGAACGGGCGCAAGCATGGGCGGATAGTGTTAATGTGCGCGTACAGTTTTATGTCGCGGACGAAGCTGAAATCGCCAGTTCGATTCTGGTTGAAAATAATGCTGACGTTGCCTATGCCGATAGCTTAAAACTGCTGCCTGCCCTCATCGAAAATGGCGATAAATTGGTGCTGACGGAACGGTGGTACAGCCGCAATTATTTGGCGTTGGCGGTGCCGCGCAATGACCAAGATTTTCGCTTATTAGTGGATTATACGCTGCAAGCGATGGCTGAAGCGGGTGAACTGCTGCCGTTGTTGCAACCCCTAACACCGCCCGGCAGCGAACCGCCGCAATTCGATACTTATCCGGGACAGCGCGAGATTGCGGGTATTCTCATTAATTGATGCTTACTTTGCGGCGATTTTGCCCCATGATTGCCAATATCACGCCTAAAATAATGACGATGCTGCCGACAATTTGTAAGCCTGTCGGCACTTCGGCAAACAATATAAATGCCAACAGCGCCGAAGCGACAGTAACAGTTTGCGCCCCGGTGCTGACAATCGTAGCGGGCAAATACCCCAACACATAATTAAATCCCGCATGTGCGCCTACCTGCACGATGACTGCCAGCAAAATCACCCACACGATGCCGCTTGGGTCATAGCCTGTGAGGGGTGTGCCTGTCAATAAAACGGCAAGGCTGGCGGTCAATGCGCCGCAGCCAAATACAATCCAAATATAGGGAATCAGCGATACATTGGCACGGACTTTGCGCCCGATAATGATATACACGGCGGCGGCGACTGCTGCGAACAACGCCAACAGACTGCCTATCATACTCAGTGAATTTGTGGCAGCGTTTTCACCGGATAAAGTGATGATGGCACTGCCTGCCAAGCCCACAAATAACCCTAACCAAATCAGCCGATTGAGTTTGGTTCGCAAAAAAGTCACTTCCAGCAATGCCACCCAGATGGGACCCGTGTTGACTAAAACCTGATTCGTCAACACATTGACTTGTTCCAGCGATAACGTCAGTAGTACGAAATGGATACCTATCCAGATGCCGGCACCGATAGCCAACCATAAATCATTACGCGGTATAGTGCGAAGTTCATGGGTATATTGGCTGAAAACCAACGGCGTTAAGATGAGCGTGCCGATTGTCAAACGACCGGCAGCCACCAGTAACGGCGGCATTCCAGCATTCAGCGCGAAACGCATAAAAATCGCTGCGAAAGATCCGGCGGCGAGCGACAATACTAAAATGATATAGGGATTCAGCACAGAATCAGGAACAGTTTTGCCGCGTAGCGCACTCTGCATAATTGCCTGCGATTCATTTGGATTTGCCGATAGTTAATTGTCCGAGGCTGGCAAGCATGACTCCGGCAAGAATCACAAGGCTGCCAAAGATTTGCAGCGGCAGGGGCAATTCTTGGAATATTATCAGAGCGAGGATAGCACTGCCAATAGGCTCTAATTGCGAAATCATGCTGACGATGGTCGCCGGGAAAAAGCCCACCGCATAATTTAGCGATGAATGCCCGATAAGTTGGGGGAAAATTGCCAATGCCAAAATCAGCAGCAAAGCCGTAGGGGTGATGTCGGCACTCATTTGGGTGCCGCTAAGGAGTGTCACGATAACCAATGTAATACCCGCACAGCCATACACCAACCAAATATACGGCAAGACGGGCATGGTAGCCCGTAAACGGCGTCCAATAATTAGATACACCGCCACCGTAATTGCGCCTGCCAGCGATAATGCGCCACCAATAAAATTGCGGGTATTGTCTTCATTGCTTGTCACTGTATCGGGGGCGATGCTGCCAAAGCCGATGATAAAACCGCCGGCAATCGCAATGAGCAAGCCCAAAATAATCCAACGATTCAGCCGTGCTTTTAAAAATAGCACTTCGATGAGTGCCACCCAAATCGGACCCGTCGTAACAAAAACAACGCTAATCAACACCGATGTATATTCCAACGATGTGACCCATGTGGCAAAATGCATTGCTAGAAACACGCCCGAAGTTGCTGCTAATGCAAGGTCGCTACGACTTAGGCTACGAATATAATCCCCATAGCGGCGCAGAATAATCGGCGTCAGGAACAGTGCCGCGATGCATAACCGCGATGCCGCAATGATGAGCGATGGCACACCTTCATTTTGGGCGTAGCGAATCAAAATGGCAGCAGAGGAAATGGCTAATATCCCGGCAATTAAAATCAAATATACATTGGGTGGAATCGCCCGATTTTTGGGTTTTTCTATCTCCACAGTTTGCGTCACGATTCGCTCCTAAGTTGTCTTTTGAACAAAAGTCCAATTTTAACAGGACTCTCATTGTACGAAGGGGTAAAGTTCTGCTCTTTGATGATTTCAATATGTTAGAATAGCACTGAGTTTTGGCTTTTTTATCTGCACAGGGAGAACGACACATGGCTTACGAATTACCGGCACTGCCGTATGCTCATAATGCATTAGAACCTCATATTGATGAAACGACCATGCAAATTCATCATGGCAAACATCACCAAGCGTATATTACCAATGCCAATAATGCGCTGGCAGACCACGCCGACTTAGCGGCGCATTCAGTGGAAGACCTCATCAAAAATCTGAGTGCCGTTCCTGAAGGCATTCGCGGCGCAGTTCGCAATAATGCGGGCGGTCACGCCAACCATAGTTTGTTCTGGCTGTTGTTAGCCCCGAATGCAGGTGGCGCACCGACTGGTGATTTGGCAGCGGCAATTGATGCCAAATGGGGTAGCTTCGATAATTTTAAAGCCGAATTCAAAAAAGCCGCTACCGGGCGTTTTGGTTCTGGCTGGGCGTGGTTGGTGGTCAGCGGTGGCGAACTCGAAATCATGTCTACTCCGAATCAGGATTCGCCCTTGATGTCCGATTATGGTGGCAAAGCGCCGATTTTGGGGCTGGATGTGTGGGAACATGCCTACTATCTGAAATATCAGAATCGCCGCCCGGATTATGTGGATGGCTTCTGGAATGTGGTCAATTGGGCAAAAGTGGCGGAACTCTACGCTGCTGCTAAGTAACGGTCTGGTGTGTTGCTGTAGTGATAAATAACATAGCAGGCTAATTATTCCTTTCGACACCTAAAGGCGCTAGAATCACAGCGCCTTTTTGATTTTTAGTTTTTGGATGGTCTTTGAATGACCTTATGAGGAGAAATGCTGTAATGAGCAACTATCGCATTGAAAAAGACTCAATGGGGGAATTGCGTGTTCCTGCGGGGGCATATTATGCCGCCCAGACGCAGCGGGCGATTGAAAATTTCCCCATCACGGGCATGAAGCCGTATCCGGCTTTTGTGTGGAGCATGACGATGATTAAGCGGGCAGCCGCCGAAGTCAACCGCGATTTGGGCTTGCTGGATGCCAAACTGGCAGAGGCGATTATCGCAGCGTCCGAAGAAATTTTGGCAGGGAAATTGCAAGACCATTTTGTGGTAGACCCGTTCCAAGCCGGGGCAGGCACCAGCCATAATATGAATGTCAACGAAGTGATTGCTAATCGTGCCAATGAAATTTTGGGCTTTGCGCTGGAGAGTACCGAGAAAAAGCCTGTGCATCCCAATGACCATGTGAACATGGCGCAAAGTACCAACGATACCATTCCAACCGCGATTCGCTTAGGGGTGTTATGGCGTTTTGAAGAACTAATTAAAGTGCTGAATCGCTTCGTGGAAGTCACGCGCCAAAAAGCCGCCGAATGGGATGACATCGTAAAAACCGGGCGGACACATTTGCAAGATGCTGTGCCAGTTCGCCTAGGGCAAGAAGTGGGCGCTTGGGCAAAAGCGATTGAACGCTGCATCGAAAAATTGCAATTCGCCGCCGATGGTGTGCGCCGCATGGGGATTGGTGGGACGGCTGCCGGAACTGGTTTGAATGCTCACCCCGATTATCATCAAAACATGGTCAAAAAATTAAGCGAACTGACTGGGCTAACGCTGTATACCTCGGACGATTTGTTTGAATCCATGCAATCCATGCAAGATGCGGTCTTTTTCTCTAGCACTTTACGCACGACTGCCGCAGAATTTACGCGCATTGCCAATGATATTCGTCTGCTTTCAGCGGGTCCCACGACGGGCATTGCGGAATTAACTTGCCCACCTGTGCAACCGGGGTCTTCGATTATGCCGGGCAAGGTGAATCCAGTCTTGGCAGAAATGCTCAATCAGGCGATGTATCATGTGTTGGGCAGCGACCAAACGGTGATGATGGCGGGTGCTGCGGGACAATTTGAACTGAACGTCATGATGCCGATTATTTCGCATAACCTGAATGAAATGATGCAGGTCATGATTGGCTCGGTGAGTGCTTTCACCGAAAAATTGATGGTTGGACTAATCGCCAATCGTGATAATACAGACCGCTGGTTAGCTCGTAACCCAATTCTGGTGACAGCATTAAACCCGATTATTGGCTATAACAATGGGGCAGCAGTCGCCAAAAAATCACTTTCAGAAGGCAAGAGCGTCCGCGAAGTGGTCTTAGAAATGGGCTTGATGAGCGCGGAAGAGTTGGATAAAGCCTTGGATGCGCGTGCCATGACCGAAGGTGGCATTCATGGTAGTGGCGGCGGTGGTGGTTGATTGGTTTTTTGAAGGGGAATAACGATGAATCGTGACGAAGCATGGGCGATTGTGACCGAATTTACGCAAAGTGACAGCTTGCGGCGGCATATGTTATCGGTGGAATGTGCGATGCGGGCATATGCGCCGCGTTACAATGGCGACCCGGATTTATGGGGCGTGGTGGGGCTGCTGCACGATTTTGATTATGAAAAATATCCCGATGTCGCGGTCGAAGGGCATCCGGTAGTCGGGTCAAAAATCTTGCGTGAACGCGGCGTTTCGGAAGACATCATTCGGGCGATTTTGTCCCATGCGGAAGAAATTACCGGGGTTAAACCTGAGAGCCACATGGAAAAAGTGCTGCTGGCGGTGGATGAACTAACGGGTTTTATTATCGCAGTGGCATTAGTACGCCCATCCAAAAGCCTAAGCGACTTGGAAGTAAAATCCATAAAGAAAAAATGGAAAGACAAGGCATTTGCCGCGCCGGTAGACCGCAGTTTCATCGAACAAGCGGCGCAAGAATTAGGTGTGCCGCTGGACGAGCATATTCAAATTATGCTGGATGCCATGAAAGCGAATGCCGAAGCGTTGGGAATGCCCTGAAAATCAAACATGAATCAAAAACGGGCAGTCATTGTGATTGCCCGTTTTTTTGTGATGTTATTTATAACTGCACATGCACGGGTGTCCCAATATCGGCGAAGGTGTAGAACCACAGTGCATCGTCATTGGTCATATTGACGCAACCGTGACTCATGGGATTGCCAAAATTATTGTGCCAATATGTGCCGTGAATGGCGTAGCCTTGATAAAAATACATCACCCATTGCACGCCGGGCAGATAATAGCCGGGACCACTCATCGCCTGTGCGTCATATTTGCGATAGATGCTGTAGTTGCCTTGTACGGTCGGCGTAACGGGCAAGCCTGTCGAAACTAAACTGCTGCGTTGCAACACCCCATTTTCGTAAGCGTAAGTCATTTGACTACTCAAATCCACCACAATTTCGCGCCCGACACCTACTTTTGCGCCGGGTTCCACCGCGACACTGGCGGGTAAAATCCCGTAAGGGCTGTTGGCGATAGCATTGGCATCTGGGATAGTGAGCGACATACCAGCATACACCCGATTGGGGTCGGAGATATTATTCGCTTCTGCAAGGATTGTCCAGCTAATGCCATAACGCCGGGCGATGCTGGATAAATATTCGCCTTGTTGTACCGTGTGAATCACGGTAACAGGTTGAGTGGCATTGCTGACTGTATTGGCAGCGACTTCAGCGGCGGCTGTGCCACTGGTATTTTCAACGACAGCGGGTGTCGCCGGTGTTTCGGCAAGCGGGGTATCCGATGTCCAAATGTTGAGCGATTGCCCGGCAAAAATACGATTGGGATTATCAATATTGTTGGCGCTGATAATGTCATCCAAATTAACGCTATACGCACGGGCGATAGAAGCCAATGTTTCGCCCCGCTGGACAATATGGGTCATGGGCGTGGCAGCAACTAACGGATTTACGACTTCTGTACTGGTGGTGGGTTGCGCCAAACCGGGGATAATCAATACTTGCCCGGCATTGATGCGGCGGACATCGGCGATATTGTTGGTGGTTGCCAAGTCATCCATATTGACGCCATAGCGTAGCGCAATCCGAAAGAGTGTGTCGCCTGTTTGAACCGTATATGTCACTTGAGTGTCTTGGGCGGTTGCTGTAGAGATGAGCAGCAGCATCGCTATGATAATCAAAACCGATTTACGAATTCGCATAAAAATAACCCCGGTGAATGCTATGGATAGATAGGTGAATTGAACTCAAAGACGCAAAATATTCCTGAAGCGTTCCCATCAGTTGTAATTCTATAACCTAGTGATGGAGGTTGTTTAACAATATAGATTAATCTTAGCGAATTCCTACAGATTTGCCTATTGCTTGGTGTTAATTTTCTAACTTCGCCGCGATATGCCTGTTTGTTTGATTGCAGGGGGCGGGATTTGCCATTACAATGACGATGCAATTATAGGCAAAAAGCGTATTTTAGGCTGTTTATGTTATTACGAATTTATCGCTTGACTGACCGTTTTGGCTTGGTCATCCTCAAAAGCAGTGCGGCTTTCGGTGATTGGCTGTTAGCGGGTGTACAAAATATCACCAG
>JALHOR010000065.1 GCA_022842885.1 Anaerolineae bacterium | reverse complement strand
GTATTATCAGATTGCCTAATATAAAAGAGGGTAAGCGAATCGCTATTTCGCTGTTACCCAAGAATCGCGTGCTGAGATGCACCAGAAATGTGTGCAGGAGGTGATTATTCGGCGCAGCATAATCACTGAGGGCAATATATAGGGGTTTAGAAGCAAATTGCAAATACGTTAATGCCTCATCGGTGCGGATGAGTTGGGTGATGAATGCCAGCCGCAGCCCTATTGCTAAAATGATGATACTGGCAAGTGCCGCCAGATGCCCGTGATTTTCTTGCTGGATGCTTTTAAGCGCATGTTGGCGAAGTTGTGACCATAGCTGCACTATATCTTCTAAAAACCATGCGACAACTGACTCAAATGGACGCCGCAAAAACCATAAGATAACTGCTATCAAAAAAGCCGCAATACTAATAACGCGGCTGATTTGTATCGTCGTCGCAGAAAGTGATTCGGTGTTGATAATTTGTTCTAAAAATAGTAAACTTGTTCCAAAGAGGAGCAGCAATATCATCGTACCATATACAACCCACTGACTCGCCCAATTTGGCATAAAATTGTCTTTCTGTTTGTATTCGGGCAAGTTCAAGATTGTAGCGGGGGGAATTGGGCATGTCTATGTGATGAATCTTGTAAAAATTTCCCTAGAATCACCCTAGAACGCTTGCGCTCTTTTTGAATTTGTAATACGCTAACCATTAACACTTATTTGAGTTCAAGAAAAGAGTAATACCATGGCGATTGAATTTTACGACCTCAAACTCAAGAAGAAGGTGATGATTGACGAAGGCAACGTCCGTAAAGTCACCTTTGATACCAAGAGTGGTGTTCGCTACGGTTTGCGGGCAACGACTGATGATGGACGTAAACTGACCAAATTCATCGGCAAAGGTGATTGGGACAATCTGAACGTTCCAGTTGAAAAATAAGCCTAGCTGATAACGGCGGGGCGTATCCTTTAACAGTGATACGCCCCCAAGCGATACCCCTCTGTATCCCCGAATTGTTCATCTGCCCATCACTCATAAACTTGCCGCACCGTGATATTGATTCTTCCCGCTTGTTTAAATGCCAATTCTAACGGCGCTGTGCCGGGCAAAATCTTTTTAACGCCGTGATACGCCAAGCGATGTTCCGCGCCCATCACTAAGACATCGCCCGATTTGAGCGTAATCATTTCTTTGGGGTCATTGCGCTGCATCCCACCTTTGATGAACAGCGCGTCATCGCCCAAACTGATGCTGACGACTGGGGCGCGGCTGACTTCGGTCTTATCTTGGTGCAAGCCTAAATTGCCGTTGGCATCGTACCAATTAATGAGCGCAGTTTCTGGGCGAATGGTTTGACCATAATGGGCGACGGCTTGGACTGCAATATCCTGAATCAGCGGGGGAATTGGCGGAAAAGCATTTTTTGTAATGGGGTGCTGCGTCTCGTAGCGATAGCCCTTTTTGTCGCTCAACCAACCATAATGACCCACCGATGTACACAAATAATGAAAAATGCCGCCGGTTGGCATGGTTTTCTGGAACAGCGGCGCTTCTTTAACAATCGTGCGGCAAACTTCGACCAATGCGATTTGTTCTTCGAGCGTTAGACACTGCACGACTTCAAACATGGCATTGCCCTTTCAACTCAATAATCAAAACAGGTTATTCGATTTTGGAAACCGAATATACGTTCTGTTATTGTACTACAAAACCCTCTTTATACGAATATACTGGACTCAGCACTTAGTCCTCTGCACTCAGCACTGTTGTTTCCCACTCGCCGCCCCAGTCTTTCACAAATGTTTCCAACTCAATGCCTAAAGCATCAGCAATACGATTGATGTAATTGAAAAAGCTAATCACTTGTGTGGCATCATGAATCGCCCTATCTTCCAACCCCATGCTACGCAGATGGTCAATATCAGCGCGTGACATGCTGCCGGGTGTATCCGTTAATTTTTCGGCATAGGTACATAAGGCGGCATCTATGGCATTTAAGCCCGCATTGCGCCAATCGCTGGCGATAGCATGGACAAACGCATCAGCTTCTTCGTCAGTTTCAAACCAGTTTACCTCAGCCCGGAGGTCATGCGCGTGCGCGACTGTTCAGTAATGGCAGCGATTTTTGCGGCTAACGACGGTTGCCAGCATCTCGCGCTGCGCCCGCGTTAAAGGCGATTCGCCGAACATGACCGCGCCATATAAATGCATGGCTTCGCGCAGCACATACCCGTTAATCGTCATAATGCGGACAATATTCCAGACACGTCCGGCACGTTGATAAGCAGCTTCAAGTTCTTTTTTGGCGATGCCCGTCGCATCGTCATCCGAATGTTGAAAAATATATGGCATATTTTTGTCCTAATAAGTAAAAGGATTTGGCGTGATTTTAGAAGATTTTTGCCAGAAATCAAAAAGCCGCCAGCAATTGCCGACGGCTTATGGTGACTCTATGTGAAGATTAATTCACGCGCACTGGCACGGTAATTTTAACGAAGTGGCTTTGTGGGCGTTTCAGCAGCGTATAGAGGGGTTGGGCGGCGGCGGCTTGGTTATTCAATTCCAAGACTTGAATATATTTCGAGAGTAATTCATGAATATCATCTGCACCTTTTTCGTCCAGCGGCATAATATCCACCGTCGAGCCGGGCGCAATGCGACGGCGCAGGGCATCTATCGTCAAGTTCATTTCCGGCTGAATGCGCTGGTAAATCACGCCACCCGTCATGCCCGCACAAATCCACGGACCGGGGTCGCCTAAGACCAACGCCCGCCCAGAGGTCATATATTCAAACGCATAGCCTTTTAAGTTAGCTCGTGCGCCCAGACCGCCCAAATCATCGCGCAAGGGGTATTCAATCTCGCCGCCAAAAATGACGTTGGCACCACTCATACGGATACAAGCGCGAGTATCGGCATTACCCTGAACGATGAAAAAACCACCTTGTGCGCCATAAGCAAAACTTTTGCCGACCGAGCCATCCAGCCATGCGCCGTTGTGGTTCAGCCCTTTGAGAATGGTCACTGTGCCGCCTTTGGCGCATTTGGCGACGCCATCTTGGGCGCCCCCTTCAACAAGGACATGCACCGGGTCATCAATGAAGGCTGCTAACCCATTACCCGGAATTGACGAGTTGCTGAAGCTAAGGTTAATCGCTTCTATATTTTCGCCATTCGGAATTTCGCCGCGTTTGATTGCACCGCATAAATGCGTTCCCAAAGCTCTATCCATCGCCATGACTTGTTCATCATCATAGGTGAGTTCGTATTCGCCTTTGGCGACATGTTCACGGACAACATTGGTGATTTGACGGCTAACGGTGTTGCGTGGGCGTGTCAAGCGGCGTCCGCCCGGTTGGGCAGATTTGGGCGTGATGCGCGGCACGGGTTTCAGCAGCGGCGATAAATCAATGCGGTCATTCATGGCAATTTGTTCCAGCAAATCCGCCCGTCCCACCAAATCCTGAGCATTCTTGAAGCCCAATTTGGCGACATTGCGGCGAATATCTTCTGCCAAGACTTCAAACATGATGACGATGCCATCGGGTCCGCCTTTTTCTTCAAAGGGACGGAACGATTTAAAGCCTTTCATCTCGGCTTCATCGCGGGTTTTGACGTGCGTAGTGATGCCCACATGACAAGTGCCATCCTGACACCCGCGACAAATCGTACAGCCCACTGCTACCATCGCCAAAGTGCCGAAGCCTACACGATTCGCGCCTAAACACAACATCTTGACGACATCGCGCCCGCTTTTCATGCCGCCATCCACCCACAGTTCAACATCTTGGCGCAAGCCACTTTCGATAAGCGCCCGATGTGCCAACCACACACCAATTTCCTCTGGCAAGCCCACATGCCGCAGCGAATGAGCGCGGGCTGCGCCTGTGCCACCTGTGTACCCCGTGACGGTGATAATGTCTGCGCCTGCTTTAGCAACCCCTACGGCAATAATGCCGACGCCCGGCACTACCGGAATTTTGACCGACACTCGTGCCAGCGGATTCGCCGTTTTGAGTTCATCAATGAGTTGTGCCAAATCTTCAATTGAATACAAATCGTGATTATTGCTTGGAGAAATCAGGTCAACGCCGGGCGATGTGCCGCGCGATGCTGCCACTTGTTCGGTGACTTTGTAGCCGGGCAAATGCCCGCCTTCGCCGGGTTTTGCACCTTGCCCGATTTTAATTTCAATCAGATAACATGAGTTCAAAAAGCCGATGTTGACGCCGAACCGTGCTGATGCCACCTGCTGACCACGATGGCGGGGATATTTGCCCATAATATCGGACATTTCGCCGCCTTCGCCATTTACACACAGGATGTTCAGGCGATAGGCCGCTTCAGCATAGGATTTGTATGCCAATTCACCTTGTGAGCCATACGACATGGCACTGATAATCACAGGCATAGCATGGTCTTTGATGCGAATATCCACATCGTCGGGATTCACGGGCGTATCGCTGGTTTTAATATCCAGAATATGTCGCATGGAAACAGGCATCGAACGTTCTAGTTCCAGCAAATGCGCGGTGTAGTCGTCCAACGACATTTCCCCGGCGACCACCGCTTCGACTTTTTTATACATCTTGGGGTAAAAACGATCCGGGTTATCCAACCGGGATTTTGCCTCACCCCGGAATTCAGCGCCACGTTCTTCAGCCCCGATTTTTAAATCTGTCCACGTTAAGCCCCGCGCTTCGCTGCCAAAATAATTCGGCGTTCCGAAAATTGCCGCGATATTTTTTGCCAACCCAATCGAGCTAAAGCTGTGACCATAACCGCGCAGTTCATGGCAGCCCATCGTTGAGGTAACTTTTTCGATGCCGCTGTTAAGCGCCTTGATGGTGTTATACAGCCATTTGCTAATGTCTCGGTCATCGGGGAGATTTTTGCCGCCTTTGGGGGCAATGCCAATGGCGACTGCATACAAGGCATACGGCAAAATGGCGTTAGCGCCCATGCTCAGGCACAACACAATATCATGCAAATCACGCAGCGCCCCAGACCGCAGCACAATGCCCGTGCGGCGGCGCAAATTGGGTTGTCCATCTGTTTCGCGCAATGCCTTATCAATCGCCGCTGTCGTCAGCATGGGGTCAAGCCACAAGCGGTTGCCATCCAATACATCGTTATCATCCAAAATCAAGCATTGTGCGCCATCCAGAACGGCTCTCACAGCGTCATTTTGCAGGCGTTCAATGGCTTTTTCGATAGGTTCATCCATGGCGGCGCTGATAGACAGATAATGGGCTTTATCGCCAAAGACTTCGATTAATTCTTCAATGGTCATGGTGCCATGCCGATGGGCGATGTCTTGCATCACTTCGACACTGCCTAATTCGGGATAGCCACCTAGCAGCAGCGGCGTTTCCAGTTGAATGAGCAAATCATTTTCATCGCGGGTTTCAGCAATGCCGGGGCGCGCCCCCACCACCATGCGCGTCGAAAATTGGGATTGTTCGCGTTCACGGTCAATGGCGGGGTTGGTGACGACGGCAACTGTCTCTTTAAAATAATCAGCAACATTGACGCGCGTCTGACTCATTGCCGCTAAGGGCCCATCCCAACCGAGTGAACCAATCAATTCCTTGCCGCTTTCCGCCATGGGTTCAATCAAACTCAGGTGATAGCGTTCCCAACCCAAGCCGGATAAAACAGCCGTATTGATTTTGGGGGCGTAAGTGCGCCATGGGGCTGACCAAGCTGCCGGACGGCGAACATGTCCATTGTTAGGGTCATGTTCAGCGACAGCGACTGCTGCCGGAAGCGTATCGGTTTTGACTTTTGTGCCTACCATCCCCCCGTTGCCACCGCCACCATTCCCAAAGCTGACTGGAAACAACCCACCATTATCCGGTGCGGGGCTGCTCATCGTCCAGAAAGAAGGGGTCTGATTATCCGGTGCTGGGTGGCGTTCCTGATAGCGATTGTAGACATGGCGCTGAATTGCCGGATAATCCAGCATTTCGATACTGTAGCCGGGTGTAATTTTGAGCGCGATTTTTTCGCCGGGCGCAAGGGGTTTGGGCGTAGTAGACATGCCATCTAGGTGATAAACGCCGCGCTCAGAGGAAGCAAAATATTCTTTCTCGGTTTCGCCAAACCACAACGGACGCAAGCCAAGCGCATCCACACTAAAAAGGCACATGTTGCCATAACGGGCAGCGACTGCCGCCGGTCCTTGCGCGAAATGCCCGAAAGATTGGCGCATCTCTTGGTACATGCGGTGAATATCGGGCGCATTTTGCATCAAATCATGATGATAGGGCGGGAAGACATATTCCATCGCTTCCATCAGGTCTAAGCCGAACCGCGCACACAATGTTTGAACCACGCGGTCAACATCCTGCGAATCCGACCCATTTTCCGGCAAGGGCATATCCAGCATCCCGGCTTCTAAACGAAAACGGGAAATGGTGTTAAATTCGCCATTATGCCCCAACACATTAAAGGGTTGGGCGCGTTCAAAAATCGGGTTGGTATTGGTGCTGTAGCGGGCATGTCCCATCGTCACTGCCGATGCATAATCAGGGTCACGCAGTTCAGGGTAATAGCGCCGCAGAATTTCAATCGTGCCTTGCACTTTATACACCACACTGTGCGACGAGAACGACGGAAAATGTACACCCAAATCAGCTTCTAATTGCGTTTGAAGTTCAAAGAGGGTTTTTTCCAACTCAGCGGCGCGTACCTGCCCATTAATCCCAGCGACTTGCCAGAAGACCGGCTCGTTTTTCTCGGCATTCGGTCCCAAAACATGGCTGCTCACTTGTCCGGGGCGGTCAATCAAAATATGTAAGCCCGCTTCGCTGATAGCACGGCAAATCTGGTCAACCATGTGTTTGGCACGCGGTCTATCTTGCGCCGGAATCATCACATGCGCCACCCAAAAATTACGGTCAGTTGCCAGCGAAGCAATTAACCCGGCTTCTGCCAGCCATTTTGACCATAACTGGCGCGGAATATCCGTCAAAATCCCCACGCCGTCGCCTTCACCGTTGATATAACCCGTGCGATGCCCCATGCGGGCAAGCGCCTCTATCGTGCGTTTGACATTGCCATGTGTTGGTTGACCGCCTTTACGCACCGCGCAAATCAGGGCGCAAGCATCGCGTTCTTGGGTATCTATAGGATGAAGTTCAATATCGGGTGTCGTCGGAGAAAGGGTCTGAACATGAGGCGGAAAATTTTTACGTTGTTTCATAGCGCGTTCCTCATGAGAACAATACAAATTTGGATAAAATGCACAAGTGTATATGCAGAAAAGTAGGGTGAATTTGCACAGTAATAATCAATGAAGTGCAAATATGAGCCAGAACTGGCGAAAACCAAAGCCAAGCGTAGTATTTTCCTAATACGACAATTCTGGATTGTGATGATTTTAACGAATAAGAGGGGAATTTTAACTTTTATGAGGATACGAAAATTTCTTTAATATTTTTAGGCAATATGCACAAATTACTGATAAATCTTTCGGTAAATGAGACCGTTGCCGATTAAAAATAGAGAGGGATTAAAACAAGATGAGAAGACAATGGGCATTGTACACCCATTGTCGGTTTAACTCAAGTCGAGCAAGCGTTGGATGGTGAGTGCCAGATGCAGCGCCAACCGGGTCTCTGGGCGATTCAAGTCAATTTCGGCAATTTCGTTGATACGATTCATGCGGTACAGCAGCGTGTTCCGGTGAACAATTAACGCTTCGGCTGTTTGGCTGAGGTTGCCATGACAATTAAAAAATGCTTCGAGCGTCTTAATTAAATCGGCATTCTGGCGCATGTCATATTCTGTTAGTTTGCCGAGTGTTGTCTGGCAAAAATCTTGGAGTTTGTCTTTATCCGAAAGGCTGAGAATTAATTGGTACACACCCAAATCACCGATATACAGCGGCGTATCGGTTTGCAAGCGAATTGCCAGTTCCATCGCTTGCACGGCATCGCGGTAGCTGGAACGCCACGCGCTAACATCTCTGGCGGGCTGTCCTAAGCCGATTGCGACTTTTGTACCAGAATATTGGCGGTTAATTTCTTTGCTGAAAATATGCGCCAAGCGCAAGCTGGTATCAATGGGGTCGCGGTGGTCAGTGGCATGGAAGACGACGACTTCGCGTTCTTTTTCGCGCTGCCAAACCAATGCCGAGATACGCTGCCCTTCCACGCTGCTGTTGATAGTCGTTTCCAACCGCCGGATAGACGGTACATTCTCGCCACGCCACGAGAGGACAACCGCAACATGCGTGCGCGTCATGTCGTGTTCAAAGCGTTCCCCTTGCCGGACGGCTTCTTGCTGGCTGACATCGCCAATGAGCAAGCGGTCTAAAAAGGTGCCGCGCAACCGTTTTTCGGTTTCGCTAACGGCTTTGAGTTTCGCCATTTCTAAGGCACACGCTGCCGCGCCATGTTCCGTGACGAGCAAATCAATATCATCAATTTCGTTTTCATGCCCGATGATGGACAAATAGCCACGCCCGACGCCACTGGTCACAACCGGGGCAACTAAGCGGGCGATGCCGGGTATGGGAAGTGACTGCATTTGGGCGGGTGAGTCAATCTCATGGACGCGATGACGGTCTTGCATCTCAATCGGCAAGTTATCCACTTTTTTCAGGAATTGTTCGATGTCATCCCAAACTGCGACAAACTGCGGTTGCAACGTGTGTTCCGTGATTCGCAGTCGTTTATCTTGGATAACAACGGCTTTATTGGTCAGGCGTGCCATCGCATTAATGAGTTCGGACATGCCTTCATTGCGCGATGAAATTTGGGTGAGTTGGCGATAGATTTGTGTGCCGCGCCGTTCTAGCTGCCCTTTGCGGTCTACCATCAGGCTGACGATGGTTTTTTCCACCATGCGGACGCGACTGCCTGTGGGCAGTACTAATACGGGCATATTGTCCGCTTTGGCTTCGGCAATCGCGGCAGGCGAAAGCGACAGGGTAAACACAATCGCTGGCGCTTTTTGGGTGGATGCCCAACGCACAATATCCACATCGCTGGAGATGGGTTGGGTTTTGCCTTCGTGCGGGGCGACCAAAACCAGTTCGCCCGGTTGTAAGGCTTTGTTGGTCAAGCGGTCATCGGGATAAATGACGGTTGTCCAAGTGGCAGCACGATTCAACAAGCCATCGCCCGTGACAACGCGGGTTCCCAATGGGAGCGCCAATTTACGAATATCTTCAACTGTAATGGTACTATCAGAATTGGACATAAAGGCTTATGTTTAGGTGTGTGGTGGCATTGTGCTTAACTATTAACGCATTGCCCACTTTCTGTCAATATGCACAATTGCGTTTGTATAAAACACGCTAACTCTCGTTGCTTAAAACACCAAAACTAATAATCGCCACTGTTCCCACCAAAGCCACTAAAATCGGGTCTACCAGTGGGGTACCCCCCCAATAGACAGTATAAACGCCATACCCGCCCATTACGCCCATCAGCGCCGCAATAATCCACACAATGGGGCTAATGCGCCAGCCTTGCCGATATTGATAAAACCCAGAGACTAATAAGATAAACATCACTGCAAATGGCACTACATAGGGCGGCATGGTTTGCAGCCAATTGCCCAAACTTAGCGGCGCAAAGACCATAACCAAAGCAAACCAAGTAATACGCTCGACCCGCGCTTCTTTGCCTGTTTTACGCGACATGCGGCAGTTCCTTTCTGAGACAATTCTTTTTGTCTGGCATAATGATAACAACAGAAACACTTTCTGGCACTTTTGCGCTGCTGCTCGATTGGGTAAATGTCGCTATCGCCGATACCGATGGTTGCATGTTCCGCCACTTTTCCTACAATCAATCGGAAAGAGAGTTTGTGCGCTTGGATGGTGGTAGAGTGAAATTATTCATTTGGTTTATGCTGATGCTAGGGTTAGCGGCATGTGCTGCCCAATCAGAACCGATTAGTGGAGCGCGTTTGGTGAGCGATGTGACGTTGGGACCCCCCACGACGATTCCGCCAACCCGTCTGCTAAGTCCAACGCCGCCGCCCCCGACACAAGAAATTTTGTCACCTTTACAAGCGATTACGGTAGATGCTGCTTATGTGTTGGTCACGCCCACGCTGCCCCCAAGCAAAACGCCGACGTTGACCCCAACACAATCGCTAACACCGACTCAAACGCTGACTCCCACCACAACGGTAACAGCCACGAGTACCACCTTTTTGTTGCCGACCAGCGTCATTATTCCGGTCACGCGTGAAGTTGCAGCGGCGGCTAACGAAGTCTGTGAAACAACGTGGTTCTTTATCCAACCGCGTCCACCGGGTTGCCCGGTCAATCCCCCCAATTCAACGCAAGGGGTGTACCAAGAATTTCAAGCGGGTTACATGATTTGGGTGGGCAGTCAAGATGCCATCTATGTGTTGTATCGGGATAATCGCAGCCCCTATTGGCAAGTGTTCCGCGATTATTTTGCAGAAGGAATGGAAGAAGTCGTGGGAGAATTTTTGAACGCCCCATCACCGGGCTTGTGGCAACCCCGTCGCGGATTTGGGTTGTTATGGCGCAGCGACCAAATTATGCGCTCGCGGCTGGGGTGGGCAACCCAAGAATGGGAACTGCCGTATGCCGTAAAAGTGCAAACCGCCCGTGATGGCGGCATTTTCATCAGCCAACCTGGCGATGCAGCGGTTTTTTCGCTGCTGCCCGGCGGCGCTACGTGGACACTGTATACGGGCGATATGCCTATTTTGCCCACTCCCATCTTTTCATCAGCACCCCCGCCTTTTGTGCTGCCAAGCCCGATACCTGTGGGCGGGGGGTAAGAAAAACTAAGAGGGCGGTAGCTGCGCCCTCATTAAAAATTAGGCTTAAATTCAAAACGAGTGATTTTCCGTAGTGTCGAGGCATGCCTCGACACTACCAAGATTCATTTTTCACACAACATGCACATGAGCCAAAATTGACAGGTGACATTGGGTGCTGCTTACACTTTGGGCGGTTCTGCCATCAGCTTTTCATAACTGCCCAACCAATCGCGTTCATCGCGCATCATCTTGTTAATCTCAATATCAGCAAAGTGTGGGAACAATTTCATCATCGTCGCAGGCACATCGTCCCATTTGTCATCGCGGACAAGTTTTTCCACACTTTTGGCATACTGTGATGCCCACCACCACTTTTCTTGGAAGTCATCCGCTTTTTTCCAGTATTTGCGTTTTTCCCACGCATCTACCGATTCGGCAATTGTGGCATCAATATCGCGCAAGCAAAAAACAATCTCTGATACCATATCTTTGACTTCATCATCCACGCCCGGCTTTTGCCCTAGGCGGCGCAGGATTTCCGCAATAGTTCGCATATGATGATTGCGGCGTTTTTGTGGGCTGTTGGTATTGATAACACGCGACATGCTGCCATTGCTCCTTATGCATCCCCGCAGGGACGAATGCCTTTGTAAATTTTGACGCCCCCAAATGTTCTGAGGATGGTAGTGGCATCGCGCCCAGTATCTTCCGCCAATTCACGCGGAGAACGGGGTTGATTGCCGTTTTTCAAAAATACCCGAAACACACTATCAACCAGCGATGTTTGTGGATTGATGAAATCGGGTGCGTGCGATGCTTCTTGCAGCGCCAATTGTAATTCATCCAAGCGAAACACTTCTGCCGTGTCTGGGTGGATATAATCCACGACCCGCGCTTCTTCCAAAGTTTGGAAATACTCGCGTTTTTCTGGTGGCAGATGGGTCAGCAGATAAACGCGCAAATCTTCGTTCTCGTGTTCCCACCAGTCATACTCAATATGGAACTTGGTATCGGCGGTTGGTTTTAATACAGTCGGTCTTCCGGGTGGCATACGCGAAGACTCCTTTCAATTTCAGCTATGTCGTTAGTGACTTAATTTCCAATAATGGTCGCCGACATCTTCAAATTCGGGGTTCGCACGCAGCAGGGCGAAGATAGGACCCGGCGGACAACGCCGCAGCACATTGACGGCGCTATATAAAGTGATGACATGGACTGCTCCTTGCGGTGAGAGTTTGCTCAATTCCGTCAGAAAAAGTTTGAGCAGCGACACCAACGTTTTGTGCTGGTGGGCTTTCACCAATTTATCAAGCGCCTCTAAATCATCTACCCCAATCAATACCTGACCATCATATTCCGCGCCGATGAGCCGGCGTTTATTTTCAAGCAGAATCTGTTCACCGGGAACGAACACCGTTACCCATTCGGTGCGGGCTTTGTATGCTTCATGACTGACGATAATTTGCCCCGGTTTTTCGCCTTTTTCAACCGTGACATAGGCTCCTACGGGCAGGCGATGTTTGGTGTAATACGGCTCCAGACCATAGACATATTTGAATTCATGCACGACCCACCCGGCATAATGGCTGCCATCTTGTCCATCAATCAAGTCCACATAAATGCGTGGTGTGCGCCCATGCGGAAAAATTTGACGATTTTTGGCATTAAGTGGCAGTGTCCCCGTGCGCCGATGGGGATAAATCAGGATACTCTTAGCGCGGCGTAACTTGCCCTCAAAATCAATATCGGTATGCTCATCATCCATCTCAGTTTCGAGGTCATACACCTCATCACTCAGCAAATCTTCGTCATACGGAATCGGTTTATATTGCAACGAGGTCGGCATGTTCCGCACGGGTTCTGGTTCCATCCGGTTCAGATACCACAGGATTTCACCTGCGGGTCCGACTTCATCAAAACGTTTGTCTTGGCTCATCGCCAAATTGAGCGAAAACGTCTGCAACGCCAGCGGAGCATTTGCCACGCCGCCGATTTGCTCCAGAATATCTTCGGGCGATAAGGGCCCGCCGCCAGAAATATCTAACACGGCTTCTGCCAGATGCAGCGTGCCAATATCCATATCCAGCACCAAATCACGCGGGAACCATTGCCCTGCCAAACGAATCAAATCTTTGTTCTTTTGCAAAGCATTGTCTATGGCTTTAAGAACGACATCGCCACTGTTGAGAATTTCTTCGGCGCTAAAGGTGATGGTGCCGGGCAGGCTATCGCTTTGGGCATGGCTGGTCAGGGGATGGGTGATTTGTAATTCTGCTGCAAATTCGCGCTGGTGAGCAGCGGAATTACGGTTGGTGTCATCAAATTTGACCTTGATAACGTTGTAATCGCCATAATCTGGGTTATCGCCCCGCCGCGTATCTATGACCGTGGCAGTTGCAAAATCCAACCGCGAAAAGACCAAGCGTGAGCCAACCGGATAACTGCCCGCTGGATTATAAATCACAGTATCTTGGTAACGCGATGAGAGGGCGGTTTGTTCATCTTCTAAACGCCGGCGGATGAGTGACAACGCCAATTCGGCACTGCTCATAGGGGTTTCTTTTTCAAGCAGTAACCCCGTCAAATATTCGATGTCCGCATCGGTAACAGCAAAACTGCGTGACCATTGCTGAATTAACATGATTTTTCTACCCTCCAGATGGCTGCCGGGATGTGGGGTGATGCCCGGTAAACGACAAAGGCGGCATATGCCGCCCATAACAGGTGCTAAAAGCCAGAGTTCCACGATTGATTATTAGTACGAAAAAATCGGAGGTCGTTGACAATAGGAATAGACCTGCATTCACCACAGTATCAGGAATTTCACAAACTAAAATTATATCCCAGTCTCACAAACTCTGACAAGCATGGGTTGACCCGCTATGGGGGGCGGGATATAATGCTGCGCCATAAAGTGGCGAGTATCGTGAGTATATCACAGCAGAGGATAGCATACCATGTCTACCAAACGTACCTGGCAGCCTAAAGTTCGTCGGCGTAAGCGGGTACATGGTTTTCGGGCGCGGATGGCGACAAAAGGTGGGCGCAAAGTATTAAAAGCCCGCCGCCAAAAAGGTCGGCATCAATTAACCGTTACCCCAAACCATGTGAAGAAAACCAACTGGAACGCCTCCTAATGGCTTCTTAAATGCAGCGGCGTTTACGACTGACGCGCAGTGAAGATTTTGAGCGACTGCGGCAAACGGGACAGAGCCGGTCTCATGCTTGGTTGGTGATGAATGTGGCAGCGAACCAACTGCCCCATAACCGTTATGGGATAATCACCACCAAAAAATTGGGCAAAGCCGTCCAACGGAACCGCATAAAACGCCAACTGCGCGAAGTGTTGCGCCTGCTGCATTCCCAACTCCGGCAAGGGTATGATGTTGTCATCATTGCCCGCCCCGGTATCATGGGGCAACCTTTTCATGCCATACAACGTATAGTGGAGCAAGCGTGCCACAAACTAATGCTGCTATCTGGGGATGGTGGGTAACGTAATGAAATGGCTGGCATTAAAATCAATCCGGTTCTATAAACGCTTCATTTCTCCGGCTCTCCCTTCTGCCTGTCGGTTTACCCCGACCTGTTCTGAATATATGTATCAAGCGATAGAAACTCATGGGTTATTCAAGGGGTTGCGGTTAGGATTATGGCGCATTTGGCGCTGCCAACCGTTTTATCCCGGCGGTTATGACCCGGTGCCTCCGAAGGAGTAATGGTTGAAAACGCCTCAAACAGCAATGCGATTTCGTAGTGTTTGGTGGGTAGTCGTCTTGGCAGTCGTGTTAGCTGCCGGGTGTGTGCCTGTTCGTACAGGGGTGAGTTGGCCCGTTCTGGATACGATTGAGATGAATGGGGAAACGCGCTTGCTGGTGGCTTATAACCATGTGATGACGCTGGTTGAGCCGACGAATGGGGCGGTAACACGCCTAGAAAATTCCGAAGGCGAAGTCCGGTTTGATGAACAAGGTAATCCGCGCAACTGGACGATTGATGGGCATCAGTACGAAAACGCCCAATTTTTTGCGCGTCCCGTTTTCTTGGATGATGAGACGCTGCTCTTTTCTGCGTATAACAATCGCTTGTTAGAGGTGGATTTGCTAACGGCGACGGTTGCTTCGACAACAGGTGTTCCCCTGACTGGTCCCACGATTGCTGAAGCGGTTATCACCGATGAGATGGTGTATGTGCCGCTAAAAGACCGCAATATTGTGGCGCTTGACCGCGAAAATTATGATTTGCAGTGGACAGCGCAGACCGACGCAGGCGTCTGGGCAAGCCCGTTGTTGGTGGATAACATGCTGTATGTGGTGTCTACTGATCATCATTTATATGCTTTTGATGCCACGACTGGCGAAACTGTCTGGGAAAATCCGGTAGATTTGCAGGGGTTAGCCGGGGCTGCCCCGCTGTACCATGATGGCTTTCTTTATGTGGGCAGTTATTCACATAATGTCTTCAAAATTTCGCTTGATGGGGAAATTGTGAACGAATTTAAAGCCAATAACTGGATTTGGAGTACGCCCGTTATGGCAGATAATGTGTTGTATGTGACGGATTTGAGTGGGTATGTTCATGCCATCAATCCTGATGATATGACCGCGATTTGGAGCATCAAAGCCGGGACAAAGGGTATCCGCCCGTCGCCCCTTGTGACCAGCGATTATGTGATAGTTGCATCCCGCGATGGCGTGGTATACTGGTTATCACGCGCTGATGGTGCCGTCCTAAATCGGCGCGAAATTGAAGCACGCCCTGAAATTTTATCGGATATGGTGCTGCTGGAACCGAGTGATAGTTTGAAAATTCCAGAGGCTTTGATCGTCGTGAGTACCGTTGATGCAGCACATTTGGTTTATGCTTTCCCGCTGGATTACACCAGTGGTTATCAGGGTTGGGCGTATCGGCGTTAGCGGAATGGTGGAGATAAAACACGCATGTGGGATTTAATTATCAATCCATTCGTAACCCTGTTGACTTGGATGTATTCTGTCTTGGGGAACGATGTGGTACTGGCAATTGTGGTCTTTACGGTACTGGTGCGGATTTTGACGTTTCCGTTAATGGCGAAGCAGCAGCAATCTGCCAAGCGGATGCAGGAACTACAGCCCCGGCTGAAAAAACTGCAAGAAAAATACAAAGATGACCGCGAAAAATTGGCGCAGGCACAAATGGAATTGTATAAAGAGGCAGGGGTGAATCCCTTTGGGGGATGCTTGCCGCTGCTGATTCAATTCCCGATTTTGATTGCGTTGTATCAGGCGATTTATTTTGCCTTGGCGAACTCGCCCTACCAACTCGTAGACTTATCAGAACGGTTGATGCTGCCGGGCTTAGACAACTTGATACCCCTGAACAATATGTGGTTGGGTATGGATTTGACACAACCGCCTGTTCCGCCTATTAACCCGGTGTATGCGCTGGCACTGCCGTTGTTAGTCATGGCGACGACATATATCCAATCCAAAATGACCTTATCGGCTACGGGGCAAAATACCACCAACTCATCCGGCGAGATGGATCAAGCTGCCGCTATGACTCGGTCTATGACGACAGTCATGCCCATCATGTTAGGCGCGTTTGCCTTGTCATTTTCGGTAGGGTTATCAGTGTATTTTATCACCAGCAATATCTTGGGGATTATCCAATACAGCCCATGGGGTAAACAATTGGTGGAGCGTTTTACAGGTGGTGAACGCAAAACCAAAGACCTCATCTTGGATGATGAAGAGGTGATAAAACCTGCGGCAAAAGCCGCCGCCAGTGCCAGCAATTTTAGCACCAATGGCAACAGCAATGGTGGCACGACCAAAAAGACCAAGAAGAAGAAAACGCGCTAACAACAGGCGGATTGGCTGAGTTGTGCCAGCGACAACGAATAAATATTAAACGGGCGGATTTGCATTGGCAATCCGCCTGTATTTACTACTAAAGGGGTTTAGTTCACATGGAGTCGATTGAAAAAACTGGCGATACCGTTGAGGCGGCGATTGCGGCTGGATTGGCAGAGTTGGGAGTCACTGCCGCCGAAGTCATGGTCGAAGTGTTGGAAGAACCAAGCCGGGGGTTGTTTGGGCTAGGGGCAAAGCCTGCCCGCGTCCGGCTGATTATGATGGCATCGCGCCGTCCGCCAGAACCACCTGCACCACCACCCGCTGCCAAAATCACATCGCCAGAGCCACCTGTTACCGAAAAGCCCGTCCGCCAAGACCGCGAGAAACCGGCGCGTCCACCACGCCAACGGTCTACGCCGCGCCCGGCACGCAGCGCCCAAACTGAAGCGGAAGATGATGATGAAGATATGCACGCCATGGCTGCCCCCACCGGGGATGAAATCTCCGATGAGCAAGCAGATGACCATGCGCGAGTGGCGAAAGAAGTGCTGCTGGAACTACTCAAACGCATGGAGATTGATGCACGAGTGGGCATTTTGCGGGCAGAAAGTACCCGCGATGGCGAAGAAATGCACTGGATTTTGAACATTACAGGCAAAAATACGGCGCGTTTAATCGGGCGGCGCGGCGAAACATTATCTGCATTGCAATATATTGTACGCTTGATTGTCAGCCGTCGGTTGCAAGGACGCGCTAATATCATCGTGGATGCTGGCGGTTACAAAGCCTCGCGCTCAGAACGGCTTAAACAATTGGCGAATCGTATGGCAGACCAAGCCCTGTCACAGGGGCGCACTGTGACTTTAGAACCGATGCCGCCCCATGAACGCCGTATTGTGCATCTGGCATTGCGGGCGCGAACCGATGTGATGACCAAAAGTATCGGGGAAGGCGACGCCCGTAAAGTAACTATCTCGCCAGTGAAATCATCGTGACCCAGCCCAATTATCTGATTGTCGGGCATTTTACAGCCGATGTAACGCCGCAAGGACGCATCGCGGGTGGCACAGTCTCATATACTGCGCCCATAGCGCGAGCATTTGGGCATGAGGTGGGCATTGTCGCCGCCACTGCCGTCGGCGAATCGCTGCTGAGTGTGCTGCTGCCCTATGCTCAACTTTCGGTGCGGCAAGGCACCCACACTACCACCTTTGAAAATATTTATGACCACGGCAAACGCACCCAATATTTGCACCATACTTCATTGCCATTAAGTGCGGCTGATGTGCCATCGGGTTGGATGAATGCGCCATTGGTGCATATTGCGCCATTAGTGGATGATTTGGATTATGATATTGTCCATCAATTTCCGGGGGCAACAATCATGCTGACGCCGCAAGGCTGGATGCGCCGCCGTGATGATAATAATCGCGTTCACTTTAAACGCTTTTTTGATGAAAAAGTGCTGCGAAAAGTGGATATTGTGATTATGAGCAAACAAGACATTGCCGAAGCGCCCGAACTAGAACAGGAATATGCGCCTTTGGTCAAGCATCTGTTTGTGACCGATGGGGAACGTGGTGGTACATATTATCATCAGGGAACGCCAGAAAAATATGACGCAGTGCCTGTGACCGAAGTTGAACCCACTGGTGCCGGGGATGTGTTTGCGGGTGCTTTGCTTGCCAGTTTGCCACTGCTGAATCATGATATGCGGGCAGCAACCAAAGTGGCAGCGCGTTTGGCAGCGTATTCTGTCACGCGGCAAGGCATCGAAAATGCGGTTACACCCCAAGAAATTCAAGAAGCTCTCGCCCTTGCCCGTCAGGAGTGACATCGCATGATTGACCGGATTCTCTACAATGGCAATATCATCACGCTCAATTCAGCGCAACCGCGTATCAATGCCCTCGCTATCAGCATGGGGCGTGTTGTGGCTGTGGGCAGCGATGACACAATCTTGGCTTTGGCAAGCGCCAAAACCATCAAAGAGAATCTGAACAACAAATGCGTGATTCCCGGTCTCACCGATGCTCATATTCATTGGGAATGGCAAGCGCGGTCATTACAAGCGGTGGACTTGTATGAAATACCATCGAAGCAGATAGCGATTGAACGGGTAGCGGCACGCGCCCAACAAACGGCAAATGGCGACTGGATTACCGGGCGTGGTTGGGCGCAGGATATATGGGCAGATGGTGCTTTCCCAACCGCCGCTGATTTAGATGCGGTCACAGGCGATAAACCGGCTTATTTTTCGGCGAAAAGTGGTCATGCCGCTTGGGTAAACAGCGCCGCGTTACACCTGTGTGGTATTCATGCCGATACTGCTGACCCGGAAGGCGGTCACATTGTGCGCGATGCTGCGGGCAACCCCACCGGAATTTTGTTGGAAGTGGCAATGGAATTGGTCAGTAAACGAGTGCCACCACCCACGCCAGAACGCCTTGCCGAGATGATGTTTGCCGCCCAACAGCAGGCACACGCCGCTGGCTTAACCGGATTGCATGATTTTGATGACCCTACTTGCTTGACGGCACTGCAAATTTTGCGCGAACAAGGCAGATTAGGCTTGCGCGTTGTCAAACAGATTAACCGCGAATGGCTGCCGCACGCCCTCGCCTTGGGCATTCGCTGGAATTTTGGCGATGATTGGCTGCGTTTTGGGGCTTTAAAATTGTTTGCAGATGGGGCTTTAGGACCGCGCACGGCGCTAATGGTCGAACCTTACGAAGGCGAACCAGAAAATTATGGCATGTCCGTCGTGGATAAAGAAACGATGTTAGAACTTGTCAGCCGTGCGAGTGCCGCTGGCTTGCCCTCGTCTATTCATGCTATCGGCGATAGAGCCGTGCATGATGTTCTCGATATTTACGAGATTGTCCGGCGCGAAGAAGCCGCCCGCGGCGAAATGCCCTCACAGCGGCGGCATCGTATTGAACATGTGCAGATTATTCATCCAATGGATAAACATCGCTTGGCACAACTGGATGTGATTGCCTCTATGCAGCCAACACACGCCACTTCGGATATGGAACGTGCCGATAAATATTGGGGCAGTCGTTCCCAATGGGCGTATAATGCACGTTTGCAGCTTGACCAAGGCGTAAAAATTGCCTTTGGGTCAGATGCCCCCGTAGAACGCTTTCACCCATTGGAAGGCATTTATGCGGCTGTCACCCGCCGCCGTTTGGATGGTGCGCCGGGTGAAAACGGCTGGTATCCTGAATTACGCCTGACATTAGATGAGGCGCTGCATGGCTTTACAACAGGCGCTGCTTATGCCGCTGGCATGGAAGACCGCCTTGGCACATTAACGCCCGGTTTTCTGGCAGATTTGGTCGTGCTTGACCAAGATTTGTATGCCATTGCCCCATCGGATATTCCCCATATTCCGGTTTTAGGCACGATGGTCAATGGCATTTGGCAACATCGCACGTTTTAATTCAAGACCGCGTAACTAATGACCACGCCATATTTTGCCGAATAAATTACTAGACTCTTAAAGCGGGCTGGATTGGCATTCAGCGTATAATTCAGGTTGCCATCATTGGCTTTTAAGACCCCCACCTCCAGCGTATCGCCCAGATTAGCCCCTTCGATGGTGAAAGTTGTTTCGGTTGAGAATAGCAATCGTAGTTCGGCTGCTCCGCCGGGTATATTGGCGGCGGGGTCACGATTCAAGGGTGCGGGTGGGGTAGTGAAATTTTCTAAGCGCAAAATACGACTATTGCCCCCTAATTCATAAATCATGGCGCTGCCTTCGGCACGATGAATGGCATCTTGCACCACAAATTGCCCTTGACGCTGGGGGCGCAAATTACCGGGGTTAAAATTTTCGCTGGCTGTAACCGTCTGTTGAATCAGAAATGCCATATCGGTGGCGCGTTCATTATCGGTGGCAGCAATGTTTAACAACATTTGCAGCGTATCGGCGGGAAACTGGCGCAAGGTTTCGCGTTCAGCATCCGTCAAGTTCGGGAAAGCGACATTCACCGGGTCATTGGCAATAATAATCGTGCGCCACAACGGAAACGTGACAATGGCTAGAAATACAATGGCAATGACCAAAAAAATCAGCGTATTCAGACCAAAACCACGTTTTTGCGGTTGGGCAGCGGTAGTGCGGCGGGGGCTGCGTGCCATAATATCCTCGCTATCTAACAGGTTAATGAGTATTCACAATCGGTTCATGGGCTGGTGATTGGGTTACGTTATGATTATCGCATATTGTTTGATAATACGGCATGGAGAGCCAAGATGACAAACCGCCCCAGTATGATGGTGGAGGCACTGGTTTAACCGCTTGGCACTATTTTTGACCGCAGCGATAGCTCATTGGTGAACGATATTATATAATTTTCGTCTCATAATGAATTTGGAATAACAAGGTGTGTTTTTCATGTCCGATATTCGCATAAAACGACTGGCGCATGTGCTGGTTAATTATTCAACCGCAGTGAAACCCGGTGATTGGGTGGGCATTTTGGGCGATGTGACGGCACTGCCGTTATTGCGCGAAATTTTTGAAGCGGTTGTCAAAGTCGGGGGCAATCCATCCGTGATGATAGGCGATGAATATATGTCGCGCACATTTCTACGTCATGCCAATGATGACCAAGTGGCATGGTTAGACCCGATGCAAACCCTGTATTATGACAAAGCCGATGTGTATATCCGGGCGACAGGCAGCACCAATACCCGCGCTATGACAACGATTCCGGGTAAGCGCGTGCAGCAGGTGGCAGCCTCCCGGCAAACATGGCTTGATACGCGCTTAGGGCGGGCAGCCCAAGGCACTTTCCGGTGGGTGGGGACGCTTTTCCCTACAGAAGCACAAGCGCAAGAAGCCAATATGAGCCTAGAAGAATATCAAGATTTTGTCTATGCCGCCTGTTTCTGTGACCGCGATGACCCCGTTGCAGGCTGGCAAGCACTCGGAAAAATGCAGCAATCCAAAGTAGATTGGTTGGTCGGTAAAAAACACATCCAACTTTCGGGACCAAATATTGATTTATCGCTCTCGATTGAGGGACGGACTTTTATCAATTGTTCCGGCGGTGCCAATATGCCCGATGGCGAAATTTTTACTGGACCCGTTGAAAACAGCGTCAATGGGTGGGTGAAATTCAGCTATCCATCTATCGTTGGCGGGCGGGCAGTGAGTGGCATTGAACTCAAGTTTGAAGATGGCAAGGTTGTTTCTGGCACTGCTGAACAAAATGACGAATTGCTGCAAGCCCAGTTGAACACGGATGCGGGAGCGCGGTATTTGGGTGAATTTGCCATCGGTACGAATTTTGGCATCAACAAATTTACAGGCAGCATCCTGTACGACGAAAAAATTGGTGGCACGATTCATATGGCGGTGGGCAAAGGCTACCCGGAAACCGGCAGCAAAAATAACAGCGCCGTGCATTGGGACATGATTTGTGATATGCGCCACGACAGCCAAATTACCGTAGATGGCGATTTGTTTTACAAAAATGGCGAATTCGTAGTTTAATCCCGATGCTTATGTCCCAAAAACGCATCATTTTCATGATTTTGCTGCTCATGTTGGCAGGTACAACATGGGCAGCCACTGATCTTATCGTCCGCAATATGGCATGGAATGATACGATTGGCAGGCATATCGGCTGCCAAGCATTTTTCCAAGGGGTTAGCCCCTACTCTGACCAAGTGAATCAAGCAATTGCCGCGAAAAATCCTGACCCGTTGCTCGAACAGCGTTTTTATAATCCTGCCCACATCTGCCTGATATTATTCCCGTTTTGGCTACTTCCGTATGAATTATCGCTGCGCTTGTGGATTGCGCTGCTATTAATCATCTTTGTGGCAGTGCCGCCGCTGCTGTTGTTGCAGGTGTTTCGCTGGCGCTTAAAGCCTTGGCAATTGTTAATTGTGGTGGTAGTGCTGCTGTTGGGCTTTCGCTATTCCATGATGACGATTGTTTTGGGGCAATATACGGGTTTTGTGATGCTGTGTATTGCGGGTAGTCTGGTGTCATTGGCTTTACAGCGCCCGATATTCGCCGCCATTTTTTTAGCCAGTTTGACGATTCGCCCAGATGGGGCGCTGATTGCTGCTGGCATCGGTCTATTGGCAGCGTATAAGCGCGAATGGCGCGTGATTGTGGTGACGCTGGTTTTGGGGCTAGTGTTTTTTATTGGTACACTGCCCTTTATTGGCAATTGGCTTCCCGCTTTTCTTGATGATGTGCGCTACTACAGCATCACCTATAACAATGTGCGTTGGTTGCCCGATTTTTTCCCGGCGCCTTTTTCATGGTTGCTTGTGGTGGTGGCATTGATTACAGCAGGCATTATACTGTTTCGCTTACGAACAACCCCTGATGACAAAGCCTTTTATTTCACTGGCGGTAGCGTATTTGTGCTGCTGAGTTTGCTACTGCTGCCCCAAACCAATCCCTATACGTTGGTTTTCGCTATCCCGGTGCTATGTTGGCTGTTGTATTGTTGGCGTTATTTTTGGGGTACTTGGGGGCTATTTGTATTGATTGTTGGCATTTTGCCGTGGCTGATATTTCAAGGTGGGCGCGAATGGGCGCATATTGACCAATTGATGTATCCCCTTGTAGCGGGATGTGTGTTGTTTTTTACCAAACACCGCTAAAACATTATTGTTCTTTCAATAGCGTAGTAAATTCAGCCGTTTATCATCGCATGAGTCGCTGTCATTCAGATGCAAGCGACTTGGAGACATGACTACTGCGATTAAGCCTATTTACGATGAACACCAGCGCCAATACGGCATAGGGAATCCACCAGAAATGCTCATCGCTGGCGCTGCTGTTTGAGGCATTGAGGCGCTGCTGCAAAATTCCCCACCAGATGATGCCATAACCCAAACTCCAGATGCCTCTCGTCAACCATCGCTGGCACATCAACAAACTGTGCAGCATGACCGGCAGCAGCAGCACAAAATCCCACGACCAAACATAGGGTGTCACAAGTGGCGTTAATGCGAGACTCCAGCGCATGGCAGCGTCGAAAGGCTGATGCCATGCCAACCACGTCACGAACCCCAGCACTGCCAAACTCCATAGCGCCCATAAGAGTGTGCCAAGTGGATCGCTTTGTGTCAGGAGACGAAACGTATTGAGCGATGAGGGTTGAATCCAATCGGCATTCCGTCCTAATGCCCACCAGAAATCTGTTAGCCAGTTGGGATACCCAATCCAAAGGGGCAGCGTGAAGATAAAACCCCACATGCCTGTCATGAGCAGTAGCTGTATCACCACCCAAAGAGAATTTCCATGATTATTTTTTTGCTGATAGCGCAGTAACCCAACACCCAATGTTGGCACAGCCAGCAGCAACAGTTGTGGTTTGGCGCTTGCCAAGGCAATGCATATTCCTAACAAAAATACTGCCCATTGTCGGGTGATGCCACGCGCTGCCACCAACAGTATCAAGACAATCCATAACGAATATTGCCCTAATAACAAATGTGACACCAAAGGGGGAAATAAGAGTAAAATCAGCAACACCCACAACAAAAAAATAGGTGATGGTTTTTGGGGTGGCATGGATAAGACAACAATCCCCACAAAAACACCTAAAGTCATGATGAACCATGTCTTGATGGCAATATCGAGTGGGAATGCGCCCAACGGCAAAAAAACGCCGATAACAGGCGGCAACCACACGCTGTTCGCATCAAAGAGTTGGTCAATCCGATAGGGGCTTTTGCCCTGTAACAGCAAATAGGTGGGACTCCACAGATTATTGCGAAAGTCCCATCCCCATTGTGGATTTGCTGCAAATAAATCGGTGGTAGTGGGATGGATAACGAAAGTCACTATCCCAACCATTAGCCCACCGATGAGGGCAAATAGAACAAGACGTTCTTTCCAACTGAGTTCTTGCAGCGATTGGCGTAGGTTATCCATAGTGCCGCAGTGCCGCTAATTCACCAATAAATTGGTATCTTTGGCATCGGTTTTTTCTGCCATCACGCCGCGCAGTTCAAAGATTTGGTCACGCAGTGCCGCCGCTTTCTCAAATTCAAGCGATTGGGCGGCTTTCTTCATCTCCGTTTCCAGTTCTTTAATCATCTTGTGTAACTGTTCTTTGCTGAGGGCGTGGAAACCGGGTGCAGCTTCAGCAGCCGAGTCGTCTTTTTCCTCCCCAGCGAGTGCCTTCACGCGGTCGGTCAAATCGCGGATAGATTTCACAATAGAGCGCGGCTCAATACCATGCGCTTTGTTATGGGCATCTTGTTTGGCACGGCGGCGATTGGTTTCTTCGATAGCGTATTTCATGCTATCGGTCATTTTATCGGCGTACATGATGACTTTGCCCTCAATATGTCGCGCCGCCCGTCCAATGGTCTGTACCAAAGATGAACCGCTGCGTAAAAAACCTTCTTTATCGGCATCCAGAATCGCTACTAACGAGACTTCGGGCAAATCCAACCCTTCACGCAACAGGTTAATCCCGACGATGACATCGTACACCCCTAGGCGCAAATCGCGCAGGATTTCCACACGCTCCAAGGTTTCTACCTCGGCATGGAGATACTGCCCCTTGATGCCCATCTCGTTCAGATAGCCTGCCATTTCTTCTGCCATACGCTGCGTCAGGGTTGTTATCAACGCCCGCTGCCCATTTTTGATGCGCCGGGCGATTTCTTGCAACAAATCTTCGATTTGTCCGGCGCTAGGACGTACCTCAACCACCGGATCCAAAACACCTGTCGGACGAATAATTTGTTCCACGATATACGGTTTACTTTTTTCCAGTTCGTAAGGTCCCGGCGTGGCGCTGGTATAAATCACTTGATTCATACGCGACTCGATTTCTTCAAACTTGAGAGGGCGATTATCCATCGCGCACGGCAAGCGAAATCCATAATCTACCAAGACCGTTTTGCGAGCTTTATCGCCATTATACATGCCACGCAACTGAGGAACGGTCATGTGGCTTTCGTCAATCACCAGCAAATAATCATCCGGCATATAATCCAATAGTGTGAAGGGCGGGCTACCGACTGGACGCTGTTCCAAGTGGCGCGAATAATTTTCGATGCCCGAGGTATAACCGACTTCTCTTATCATATCAATATCATAACGCACGCGCTGTTCTAATCGCTGTGCTTCGACCAATTTGCCTTCGCTGCGGAAAAATTTGAGGCGTTCTTCCAGTTCTTGCTCAATGTTATGAATTGCCTGCTGAATATTGGTGTTATCCGAAATATATTCGCGGGCAGGGAAGATCGTCATCTCTTTGAAATTGCCCAAAAGTTCACCTGTGAACGGGTCAAATTCGCTAATTTTTTCGATTTCATCCCCGAACATGGCAATTCGATAGGCAGTTTCGCTGTAGCCGGGGATGATTTCCAGCGTGTCGCCGCGCACCCGGAAGCAACCCCGTTTTAGCACTTGGTCATTGCGGCTGTATTGGATATGCACCAAATCGCGCAATAATTTGTCGCGCCGGATTTCCTGCCCCACTTTGATTTCCACGGAGGCATTGCGCCAACTTTGGGGGTCGCCGATACCATAAATGCACGAGACCGACGCTACAATAATCACATCTTTCCGCAAAAAGAGGGATGCCGATGTTGAAAGGCGCAGGCGTTCAATCTGTTCGTTAATTTGCGTCTGTTTTTCAATATACAAGTCATAACGCGGCACATAGGCTTCTGGCTGATAGTAATCATAATAGCTGACAAAATACTCGACGGCATTCTGCGGGAAAAATTCTTTGAACTCCGCGAACAACTGCGCTGCCAATGTCTTGTTATGGGCAAGGACAATGGTGGGTTTTTGCGTTTGTTCAATTACTACTGAAGTACTATATGTCTTTCCAGTTCCAGTTGCACCTAATAATGTCTGATGAACGACATTTTCATCCAGATTTTTAACCATCTGGGCAATCGCCGTTGGTTGGTCGCCCATCGGCTTATAATCGGAGACAATTTTGAATTCTGGCATGATAGTGGCATCCTTTGCTTAGGTGAAAATGACCGAGAAAAACAATCGCGCAGCAAGGGGTCATGACTAGAAAGAATGTTCATATTATAGCGTAGGCAAGTCAATAAGTGTATACTGTGAACAATAAAGTCCTGTTGGCGAATTTCTGGAAATCATTCATGTACTATCACATATTTTTGAGTTACAGCCATAAAGATATTGATGTGATGCAGCAGATTCGCATTGATTTAAAAAACGCCAATTTACGAATCTGGACAGATGAAGGCATTGAACCCGGAACACCTTCATGGCAGAAAGCCATCGAAGTAGCCATTCTGGGGTCATGCTGCTTAGTGTGCATTTTATCGCCCGATGCTGCCAAATCCGAATGGGTACGCGAAGAACTGAATTTTGCCCGCACTCATGGTAAACCGGTACTGCTGATGATGGCACGCGGCGATGAGCGTGTTTCTGTCCCTTTCGGCTACTCAACTTCTCAATGGGTGGATATTCGCAAGCGCGAATTATACGCCGAAAATGTGAAGCGCCTGATTGGGGTGATTGAAAAACGTTTTGGTGATGTTGAAATGGAAGAACCGCCAGAGATGATTTTACCGCCGCATGGTGCGCCGCGTTTGGGGCAAGCGCAAACAGAACGTTTACGAAGTGCCGAAACATTGGCAAGTGCTACCGGACAATTGAGTATTTTGCTGCCAGAGCCGTTTAAATGGTGTGTTATTCCTGAAGGTTACGTCGAAATTGATCATATTCGGTACCCTGTGCCAGCCTTCCAGATGGGGAAATACCCCATCACCAACCAACAATTTCATGTGTTTGTAGATGCCGAAGATGGCTATCGGAATAACGAATGGTGGTCATTTTCTAAGGTGGCACAAGAATGGCGTAAACTCTCGCCGCGCCAAGCTGACCGCGACTTTTACGGCGATGATATTCCGCGTACCAACATCAATTGGTACGAAGCGATGGCATTTTGCCGTTGGTTGAATGCCTCATTGAAAACACCCGGCTTCATGATTACGCTGCCAACCGAGCAGCAGTGGCAATGGGCGGCAGAAGGCGAAGAACGCCGCGTGTATCCTTGGGGCAATGAATATGACAAAAACCGCGCCAATACGCTCAAAACTGGCATCGAAAAACCCACACCCGTCACTGATTATCCGGGGGGCGCGAGCATTTTTGGGGTGATGGATATGTGCGGTAATGTCTCCGAATGGTGCTTGAATAATCACGGTAGTCTGGTGGTGGAGCTAGAGAACGACAAAAGCAAGGCACTGCGCGGGTCAGCATGGGATGCCAGCCGCAGTTTTGCCCGCAGCGTCACCCGTGATTTTGCCGAACCGAGTATGCGGTCTATCTCGGTGGGCTTTCGTATTTGTTGTGCGCCTATTGTTGAAACTTCCTAATCTGTTGGCTTATTATTTTCGAGGTTTTCATGACTCTCCCTACCACCAAACATCACGGTTTTGTCACCACCACGCGCGGGCTGAATCGTCAATCCCCACCGATGAAATTGTTTGAAAAGGCAAAAAAATACGGCATCTGGAATCCATCCGAGTTTGATTTTACGCAGGATAGGCAAGATTGGCTGACGTTCAACGCCGATGAAAAAGATGTGGTGCTGCGGCTCACATCACAATTTGCAGCGGGCGAAGAAGCCGTCACGCTGGATTTGCTGCCGTTGATGCTGGCAATTGCCCAAGAAGGCAGAACCGAAGAAGAAATGTTTCTAACAACTTTCTTGTTTGAAGAAGCCAAACACACCGACTTTTTCCAGCGATTCATGACCGAAGTTTTAGGTGTGGATAGCAGCGCCGATTTGCCGCATTATCATACCCCGAACTACAGCGCCATTTTTTATGACGCCCTACCCGAAGCTCTAAATCGCCTCATGCATGACCAATCGCCGGAAGCACAAATTGTCGCATCTGTCACCTATAACATGATTGTAGAAGGCGTGTTGGCTGAGACGGGCTATCAGGGTTATTTTACGATGCTGCAAAAAAATGGCTATATGCCCAGCACGGTGGCAGGCGTCCAGAAAATTAAGCAGGATGAATCGCGGCATATTGCCTATGGTATTTTTCTGATTTCGCGTCTTGTTGCTGCGAATCCTCATCTGTGGGATGTGGCAGAAGATACCATGAATACGCTGCTGCCGAGTGCTTTGGGCATTGTGGAAGAAAATTTTTCGCATTACGACCCGGTGCCGTTTGGTATGGATTTAGACGAATTTTTGAACTTTGCGATGATGCAATTCCAGAAGCGTATGGCACGGATTGAACAAGCACGCGGCGCATCGCTGGATGAGATTTATAAAGTAACGCATAGTGCCATTGATAGCGATGATGCCTAATTTTTCGCTCAAGTTCAATATGAGTGATTTCCGTAGTGTCGAGGCATGCCTCGACACTACAACAACGTACTTTTCACCTAATCTGGACATGATGCCTAAATGTTAGTTTCGCAGTTGCTCGCCTGACCAGTAAATCCAATTGGCGATGCCGGCTTGGGCGCCGCTGAGGGTATCATCGGGACCCGGTACGGTGCGACCCATATATAACACATCATCTGCCGCCGGATTTAGGGCGAGGGGCTGCCGCCCTTCTACAATGCCGACTACAAAACGAATTCCAGCACGTTGGCACGCTGCCACCACCGCCGGATTGGTTTGGTTTTGCTGCTGCTGATAACCACTGCCATACGGCGTAATGAGCGTTTTTACGGGTTGCCCCGTGTAGTCTGTAATCATTTGGGCTGAGGCGGCAATTTCTAGGTCATAATCGTCATTTGTCCATTGAGGATTATCAAGTACGCGATGAGTGGCGGTGTGGGTGGCTAATTCAATATGCTGCTGTGTCCATTCAGCGACTTGCCCCCAACGGTCATCGGCTTGCTGCCAATCGGGACGGGTAATAACGCCAAAAACGCCTGCAAAATTTGCCTGTACCAGCGTGGCTTGCATAGCAGCAAACGTCTCAAAATTGGGATTGCCTTTATCCATCGCTATATCATCTATCGTGATAATCACGGGTTTTTCCGGCAGGCTGATTTTTTCCTGTAATGCCTGCTCTAAATCCAAATAGGTGATGCCTGTAAACCCATCGGCAATCAGCCAATTGATGATGTCTGGCAGCAACCAGCGATGCCGACTGTGAAACATCAGGGTTGGCGGGGCAGGAAGTAGTTTAGGATTATCTTGAGAATGCAGCGGAGACAACAGCATATCAGCGCCCATGATTGCCACATTTGTGGTCAACCATTGGATAAATGCGCGGCGGGTGAGGGACACAAACAACTCCGTTTTTTCGAGTAAACGCAGCGTTATTTTACTCGTATCGTGCTGGTTTTCCAGAATCACCGTTGACATCCAACACATCTATCAGTATGATATTGAAGCGTTGAGGCAAACACCTTAACAATTTTATGGTGCGGGGTAGAGCAGAGGCAGCTCGTCGGGCTCAAGTTGGTTGATATTATGTTATCAAGAGCAACGTGGTCTTGGTAGCGCGAGGTAATATCAGCTAGGGCGGCATACAGGGAAACGTGTATGTGCTTCTCCGTCGGTTCGGGGAAATCGGTCACGCGACAATCCCGAGCAGGTGATTTTTCATCTGTGTAGAGACTGGTAGACGGACACCTAAACAGCGCAAGTTGTATGGTGAAGGGACAGTCCAGACTGCAAACTGCGATAAGCAGGCAGCGAAAGCTGTAGCGGTAAGCATAACCCGGAGGTCGTGCGTTCGAATCGCACCCCCGCGACTTAATCGAATAAAGTGTAAAAAACCATGCTGTAAGTTCAGCAATTTGGTGATGTAGCTCAACTGGTTAGTAGCGCGAAACTCATAATTTCGAGGTTGCTGGTTCAAGTCCAGCCATCACCATTCACAAAGGGTCACTAGATTTTAGTGACCTTTTTTTGATTCCGTTCTATTGTGTTTGAACCTAATATAGCTTATAATATTTATAGGTTAGGAGGTTCAAATGGCATCTGTAAAAAATACTGTACGTGATAAAGCCCGTGCTTTGAGGCAACAAGGGAAAGCTATCAAAGAGATCGCAGCAGAACTTGATGTTGACAGAAATGTTGTTAGCCGATGGGTGAAAGATATTGAACTAACGGAAGAACAAAAATGCGCTTTGGAGCAAAAATATGAGAGATGGCGGCAACAAGTAAAAGGCAGTGAGACAAATCGTAGAAAAGCGCATGATAAACGCATTGCTTATCAAGAAATGGGACGCAAGCAAGCTCAAAATGGTAGTTCTCTTCACCTGATGGGTTGTATGCTTTATTGGGCTGAAGGGGCTAAAAATCGGACTTCAACACAATTGGTCAATATTGATGCTCAGATGCTGTTATTATTCCGAAATTTTCTTGTCGAAGAAATGCAAGTTCTCCCATCCGATATTACGATGTTTATTTTGTGCAATACAGAAGATGAGGCAATTCAAACACAAATCGGCAAATATTGGCTGGCAACATTACACCTTCCCTCTCAGTGCTTGCTCACAGTCAAATACAAGAAAGACAGTAAAGTTGATCCATCGGAAATTAATAATGGTATTTGCACACTAAGAATTCATGACGTTGAATTAACGATGAAAATTTTTGGTGCGATTCAAGAATATATTGGCATAGATAAGCCTACATGGTTATTTGATTGAGGGAAAAATGGCACCTCCTAAAAAAGAATTGCAAGAGAAAGCACGAAAACTGCGCCAGCAAGGGTTATCTGTCGGAGCAATTGCTCGTGAATTAGATGTTTCTAAAGGTTCTGTCAGTGTATGGGTGCGCGATGTTATCTTGACAGATGAGCAGCAAGGAATACTCAAAAATAACCAACGCGAAAATGGAGGTAGCAAAGGAACAGAGACTAATCGAAAAATATTTCTAGAAAAACGTCTCGCCTATCAAAATGCTGGACGCGAATACGCCCGGAAAGGCAGACGATTACATCAAATCGGTTGTATGTTGTATTGGGCAGAAGGCGCAAAACATCGCAACGTAATTCATTTTGTGAACTCCGACGACAGCATGATGATCATCTTTGTAAAATTCTTGCGAGAAGAATTACAAGTCAAAGATGAGGACATGCGAATTTACATTCATTGCCATACAACCGATGCAACAGAACAAGAACGCATTAAAAATTATTGGTTTGACTTGCTCAAGTTGCCATCATCGTGCTTACGGCGAATTTACGTAAAAGAGAGTGGAAATCGGCGCGTCAATCGGCTTGAAAATGGTGTATGTACGGTGCGTGTTCACAACACCGAACTCACCATGCACATCTTCGGCGCGATACAGGAATATGCCGGGTTCGATAACCCGGATTGGCTGTTTTGAGTCGTTGTACAATCCCAATAGCACGTTCATTTTTGTTGGTGGCGGGGCGCAGCTTTTATCAGGTGCGCCCCATCCCGAATACAAATATACACTACAGCCTCAATAGCATATTATCCAGCAGACACCGCCGCATAATCCGTATAGCCACCGTCATACTGCCGCAAACTGCCCTTCTCTAATGCAAAGATGCGGTCTACGGTGTTATCCAGAAAATAACGGTCATGCGAGATAATCAGCACCGTGCCTTCAAATTCGTCTAATACGCTTTCC
>JALHOR010000064.1:29177-32315 GCA_022842885.1 Anaerolineae bacterium | reverse complement strand
TATCCCCCTCAGAAGCGGCCGCTCTGGTCGTCCAACATCTCGATAATCGTACTCGCTCGCGACGCTCGCGCCTTAGAAAGCAATCTGGACCTTAAATGTGACATTGCCAAAGTAGTTACTATACTCGGGGTTTGGCGTACCAAGCATTGGGGAAAACGCGGGCAGCTAGTGATAATTTTGCGCTTGCCGAGCAATATGGCACATGCGATACATAATTGGCGTTAGGGAGAGTGTTTTGCCACTCTCCCGTACACGCTGATTTTTGGCACAAATACCCGCTTATTCGTCTTGGGCAAATTCAGTCAGCAAATCTTCCATGAATTTGATTTCGGTAGATTGTGCTTGAATGATATTATTTGCCAAATCGCGCAGTTCTTCATTCATAACGCGGCGCAGCAACCGTTGTGACATATGCAGGGCGTCATCGTGGTGGTCAATCATGGATTCTAACCATGCAATATCATAATCTGTGTCAGACAGGCGATTAAAACCCGCAAACATACCCATCATCATTGCCGGGTCAGTATAAAACCCATTCGCATTTTGCCCATGCTGTTCATGTTGGTTATGCTGCCCATCTTGTCCGTGCTGACCACCCTGTTCACCGTGTTCCATGCCACCCATACCGCCCATCATGCCACCTGCCATCATTTTCTCATGATGTTCGCACATCATTTGCATCATGCCCATCATATTCATCATGCCCATCCCCATGTCATCGGCTTCAGGGGTGGCTTCACTATCCGGCATCATATTCATCATGCCCATCATGCCATCTTCGCTGCACATTTCATCCATCATGCCCATCATTTCCATATCCATATCCATCATCCCCATCGCGCCAGTGTTGCTGGTCATGGACATGGGAGCATATTCGATGGTATACCAATCTTTGAGCCACTGCTGCATCTGCTCAATTTCTGGGGTCTGGGCGTCAATCACCGCTTGGCACAGGTCGCGCATGGTGTCATTTTCGGTTTTCGCTAGGCAATCTTGCGCCATATCCAGTGCCATTTGATGATGATCAATCATGCCTTGCAAAAAACGGATTTCCGCACGTTGTTCGCGGCTTAAATCTGCTGGGGGTGTTTGGGCAGTTACCAAGGTAGTGAGGCTGCCCAAAAGACTGAGGACAAGCATCATGAAAAAGAGACGACGTTTAGCAAACATAAAATTATCCTTTTCGGCTATTCTGGATGCATATTTACTTTAAGTGTATGCCTGTGATGGGATAGCGAATATGCGCCATTTGGCGTGTTTATCCGCTGAGATAACTGGTTAAGATTATCAACATGGGCAAAAGGTCAGGGTATAACATGATTCGGGTCGTGTTGGTAGAAGACCATAAGATGGTGCGGCAAGGAACACGCCTCTATCTGGAAAGTATGGGGATAACGGTCATTGGTGAAGCTACTAATGGGCGCGAAGCGGTGGAGATGGTGCCGCAATTACAGCCCGATGTTGTCATTATGGATATTCATCTGCCAGAACTGACCGGAATCGAAGCCACACGCCGCATCCGGCATGAGAATCAACTCGTGCGGATTTTGATGCTCACTGCTTATGATGAGCCAGCCTATATTCATGCGCTATTAGAAGCAGGCGCTGATGGTTTTATCCTGAAAACTGCTGAATTATCGGCATTGTATCAGGCAGTGTTAGAAGTCGCAGGTGGGCAAAAAGCCTTTGATGCCGCAACATTGGCGCGTGCTGCTGGACATCAGAGCGAGGATATGGTTCAAGTCAGCGACTTGACTGACCGTGAAATTGAAGTGCTGTATCTAGCTGGGCAAGGCGGCACCAACAAAGAAATCGGGCAGAAATTGTTTATTTCTGACCGAACTGTGCAAGGGCATCTCCGCAATATTTATGAAAAACTGAATGTTTCCACCCGCACCGAAGCGGTTACATTGGCGCTGCAATATGGCATTATTGCGTTAGAGAGAACCCCATGATGATGATGCACCATGCCCATATCCATAATCCACAACAGCTTTTTGAATTATGCTGTCTGTTTTTAGCAATTCTTTTCACGGGGAATGTATGGTTTTATCTACGGGTGCTGCGCCCGATACAACGTTTGGCGCTGCACGCTGCCGATTTAGAACGCGGCAATCTGGATGCGCTGGAATATCCGTGTGACGGCATCCCCGAAATCATGAAATTACGCCATGCGATGGCGAGTTTGGTGCGGCATGTTCGCCATTCGTATGACCAAACACGCCTCTATGCTGACCAATTGACCACCGCCCAAGAAGTCGAGCGCAAACGCATTGCCCAAGAATTGCATGATGAGACAATTCAGATGCTCATTGCTACCGCACAAAGTATGGATATGGCAAAACAGTGGGTGACGAGTGCGCCGTCTCAAGCGATTGCCTTATTGCACTCGGCTCGCCAACAAGTCACAGAAACGATTACGGCATTGCGAAACCTCATCGGTGGTTTGCGTCCGCCAGCCCTAGAAGAATTAGGGCTAGTCACCGCGTTACGCATGTTAGCCGCCAAATATACAGATTTTGAACTGTGCTTATACACCGAAGGGAATATTCGGCGGCTGCCAGAAACCCAAGAACTCATTTTATTTCGGGTGGCACAAGAAGCCTTGAGTAATATAGGCAAACATAGTCACGCGCATAAAGCCCAACTTCACTTGCTGTATGCCCCCGACTTGCTGACGTTGCGTGTGCAGGACGATGGCTGCGGCTTTGTGCCGCCGACGCCTATGACTGACCTGTTAGCACAAGGGCATTATGGGTTAGCCGGCATCTATGAACGAGTTTATGCATTGAATGGCACACTAACTATCCAAAGCCAGCCCAATGCTGGCACGCGCTTGACCGTGCAATTACCTGTAAAAGCCATTGCATCCCCTACCCAAAAGGTACAAGACCCTGTGTGCGGTATGCAGTTAGAGTCGGATCAAATTTACAATTCTTTGGTTCACGACGGGCAAGCCTATTATTTTTGCTGCCCGGTGTGCCAAGGGGCTTTTGAGCATTCACCCGCAACTTATCGGCAACCCATCTTGGCAACTGAAATGGCTGAAACCAGCTTTGCCACTTGAGTTAGGACTATCGTTCCGCTGGCTTAGAACATAAACATCACTACAATGAGCATAACTAAAATAAACCTAGT
>JALHOR010000064.1:0-29167 GCA_022842885.1 Anaerolineae bacterium | reverse complement strand
GTATGGCAAGCCCATCCGCTTTTATTCAACGTGAAAATAGTCGTTTACAAGATGAAATTCAGGATTTGCAGGCAGAAGTAACGTCGCTGCGCCAATTCGTGAATACGTTAGAGCAGTTGTTTGGGGCAGCCGACCAATTTAAAGACGATAGCGAATTATTCCCTTTTTTGACGCGGACACTTTCTGAGACGATGGCATTAATGAATGCGCCCGACGGCTCACTACTCCTGCTAGATGATGATACAAACGAATTGGTTTTTGTGATTGTGCAAGGGCGTTTAGCCGACAAACTGACTAATCATCGCATTTCGTCCACCGAAGGCATCGCTGGTTGGGTGATGCAGCATCGGCAACCCGTGTTAATCCGCGATGTGCAGCATGATACCCGTTTTTCCAGCAACATTGATACAACCTTTTCTTTCAGCACGCGCTCCATGATTGCCGCGCCGCTGATGGATAATCAAAAAATTTATGGATTAATCGAAGTGTTGAATCAACCCGGCGATGAACCGTTTTCGCCGCAGGATGTGACGCTGCTCAAAGTGTTATGCCGCACTGCGGGCGAAACCCTGAGTGATATTGACCGCTTAGGGAAGAAATGATGTGATTTTCAAAATCAATATCGTCTATTGATAAGCATGAAGGCGATATTGATAAAGAACAAAAATTCTAAAATTATAGTTGCGTCTTCGCCCTTCTCCCGCCATAATTAACCTTGCATCATCTTTTGCCTGCAACCGCACCCCCTATGCCGCGAGTGATTGTTATGGCTGATTTGTTTATTGAGCTATTCCCGATTGAAACCGCATCGCTGCCGCCGCTGACGTTATATCAAGTGGTATTAAACGATGAAAAAAAAGACCCCGGCAGCATCGGTGGCAAGTTGGCATTCCGGCTGAATCGCACATTTCCGGGCAGATGGGTATGGGCAAATGGAGTGCTGCTGACGGATACACCTGTATCCCCGGTGCAAATGGACATTACATTAGACATTCTACGCGGACAAATGCCCGAACTTTACAACGATGTGAAAGCCATTGAGGAAGAATTGCGTCCACGCCTCACATCGCTGATGCTGGCAGATTTTGTCTTAAAATCGGACATTCGGGCGGCAGAAACCGATTTACGGGCGGCGCTGGCAAAATTGACCATCACCATGAAAAACGGTGTCGCAGAAAGGGATTATCTGCTGCAAACATGGGATATTGCTGGGCTGCCTTCACTCTCGATTTCGCTCAAATCCCAAGTACGCTATCACCGCACGCTGCATGAATATTTGAAGGATGGTTACGCGCCAGAGAGTGTGATTGGACTGCGCGTGATGGACAAAACATCTTTTTCCATGACTGGCAACATCACCGCTACTGTTGGCACATTAGGGCAGCAGCGGGAACGCTTGCTGACATTGACCAAACGCGAAATCATGCAAACACTTTTGAAACAACTACCCGATGACGATGTGATTTTTCGGGTTGCCAGCGGCAGTTATGAATACGAATATCCTGCCGGAGCCTTGTTTATCCTGATTCGCCCAGATAGTGAGGATGTCACTCAATTCGGCTTAGTACCACAGCAATTAGACCAAGCTGTGCGTTTGCGTCCCGATATGCGAGCGGCAATGGTCAAAACATTATCGGATGTGTTGAAGCAAAAAAATCTGATTGGCAACGCCTACAACAGCCGCACCTACCCCGCTTTATTTGCTCAAGTAGATTTTATGCCGAATCTGATATTTGCCTCAAACCGCGTATTGCCCTATAAAAACGACACCTTGGCGACGGACTTTATACGCGGTGGTATTTATAAACCCCATCACCGTTTTCAACATGCCCCGATTCGCTTGGCAGTGATTAATACGCTGGAAGATGATAGCGGTAGTTTGTTCGTAGAGGCACTGCGCCGCCAAATGGAAAAAACCACGGGCTTCACGATTGAACTCATCAAAGAACGTAAAGTGCGCGTCCTGAATACCAAAAATATCGAGAGTGCCGTGCGCGTTGTCGAAAAAGAAAATGCTCATGCGCTGCTGGCATTTTTTAAAGAACGCGGCGCAGGCGAAGATGATGCCAATGATGTTCATTTGAAATCGCTGACATTGGGCAAAGGCATTGCCGCGCAGGTCTTATACGAGACTACCATCAATAACCCAGATGCTATGCCGTTAGTGATGATGGGTGTATTGGCAAAAACCGGCAATATCCCCTTTGCATTGGCAGAGCCGCTGGAATATTGTGATTATGTGGTGGGACTCGGTATGGTACGCGAGCCTGTGACACGCGGCGATCGAGTGACAGCGTTAAATCGCATTTATAAGAGCGATGGCGAATTTGTACGCTACGTGATGGAAACCATTGACCTAGAAAAAGATGAACCTGTACCTTTTGTGGTGCTACAAACATTGTTTCCGCAAGATTTATTTGAAAATCAGCAAGTCATTATTCATCATGACGGCGGCTTTGCTGCTGAAACACTGCGTTTGCTCACGCGCTGGTCAACCGTGATTGGGGCGCATTTTACGCCCGTAGAAATTTTGCGCTCGCAAGTGCCGCGCCTGTATGGGCTAGAAGGCAAAGTTACCCAAGCGCCTTGGGGTAGTTTTTTCCGGGTGAGCGATTCGGAAGGCTTTATCGTGACCACCATGCCCGCATTTGATAGCACAGCGCAGCCGCTACACATTCGCATTCGGGATGGGGTGTTGGTCATTGAGCAAGCGGTGTATTCGGTGCTAGCGTGGACGCTGCTGCATTATGGCACGCAACGCACGCCCAAATTGCCTGTGACGATTCAACATGCCGACGACATTGCCGCATGGTTAGCAAAAGGGATGCTCCCCGCCGCCAAAGAGAGTGATGTGCCATTTTGGTTGTAAAAAAGACGGCGACCAACTATGGCTTATTGCACTTGCGTTTGTGCCTGTGGGTTCAGGTCAATATTGGTTGACCAATTGCCGGCATAATCCAATGCCCACGCCGCAAATTCATACCGATTGCCGGGCGTGCCGGAAAAATAGGCTTCGTTACGGGCTGTTTCTAGCCATGGCTGCCACTCACCGCCGTTGATTCGCATCCAGATAATAAATTTTTCAATGCCGCTGGCATCGTCACCATTCCAACGCACCGCAAATACCGCAGAACTCACTTCTGGCAATGCCTCCATACTGGTTGTTGGCGGCGTGGCATCATCTGACACAATCGGCAAAGGCGGCGGCGGTAAAACCGCTTGTGTTGGAATAGGCGTTAGCTGCGATTCAATAATCACCGTTGGGGCAGCATCCGGTGCAACCGGAATGGGAGTTGCCGGATTGACAGCGACAACCACCGGGCTTGCTGGTTGTATCGGCAATTCGCCCGTCATGGCTTCCACAACGATAATCGGTGCGCCGCCAATTGCCGTTGTATCGCCATCTTCAAGCGTGGTGTAATTGTCCGGCAAAGCAGGCTGCAAATTGACGACGTAATTGCCGCGATTATCGGGGGCAAGCGGTTGTGGAGCAGCCTCCAATGAATACAAACGGGCAGAAGGTCGGCTGCCAATAATCGTATGGGTATTCGCTTCAAACAGCCGATTCCAAATCACATGAATCAATTCTTGGGTCGCTGGGCGTTCAAAAGTAATGATGGTAACACCATTAATGCGTTCAATATCGCCGCGCCCAAAATCGCCATTGGCGAATACATCTGCCAACAAACGAAAGGCTTGTGCCGTTGGGCGGGGCGTGCCGGGGTTGGGATGCTGGCTAAAACATATCGAATCAGCATTATTGCGATATAGCCCAAAGGTGCTGCCAGAGCAAATTTGCCCTTCAGTACAAAGTTCGCCCTGATGTGGCGGAAAATCCGTTCCGGCAGGCTGGTCTCCACAATCATCATAGAGTTGATGATAAAAAATACGGTCTGCGCCCTGCGCCCATGCATACGCCGCACTTTGGATTAAAAACCACGCCTGCTGCTGCGCCGATGCCATATTGACACGCTGCTGTACGCTTGTCGCCCACACGGGTCCGGGGTAATCATCCCAAATAGGCACACCCGTTTCATTCAGCCAAATTGGACGGCGTAAGCCATACGCTCGTAATGTATCACGCACATACAGCACCAACCAACCGCTACGCCATGGATAACTGTAACTGTGTACTGCGACCATATCCATGAAATAATTATTTTCTTCTGCCAGTGGGTCGCCGCTGTAAATTGCCAAAACTCGCGCCAACCAGTTATCGGCAGTGTTATACAGCAAGCCACCAAACATCACTTGGGCATTCGGGTCGGCATGATGTGCTGCCAAATACCCCACTTTCAGCAAGCGGGCATAATCTTGAACACGCCCTTCCCAAAACCCTTTATAATCTGGTTCGTTCCAAACTTCCCAAACAATCGTCAGTTGCCCCGGTTGCCAGCCATTTTGCTGTGCCAAAGTACCGTTTGTGCCATAACGATTCACGGCTTCGTAAACGAAATTTGCCCAAGGATTTGCTGGATTGATGATCACCTGAGCTTTTGGGCGGTCAGAACCATCGGCAAAGGTGGTTTCGGTCAATCCGCTAAATAATTTTTCTTCCTGATAAAACGATGGCACTCCTAGCAGAACGATATTCATCTGCATTCCAAAGCGCACATGGTCGGCAATTACGCGGTCATAATCCGACCAATCGTATTCGCCGGGGGCAACTTCCACGCGATTCCAATATAACGGGAAGCGATTCCAATTTGCACCCAAACGCAAGGCATTCTCATAGCGGCGGTCATCGGGGGGTGTCTCGGCAGAGGCGATATGGGTAATGCCTAAACGTCCAGCAGTCAGAGGATTACCGGACGAGGCAGGCAAAAGGTTTGTGCTGGTATCTTGTGCCAGAATACGAAGACTATTCAGACAAAATATAATAACGATAACCAGTAACCAGCGCCAACGTTGACTCAGCATTACCAAATTGTCCTAAATGTTGGAAAGTTGTATTCGATAATCCAGATGGATAATCACCTAATCCATTTACCGTCGCTGGCGACGCTGTTCATAATCTTGCAAATCATCCACAAAACTATCGGTCATTTCGCCATCTTCGTTCAGGCGCAAGCCCGGCGGTGCCGCATTATCCGAAAGCTCTACTTGAAGACGGTCTTCATTTTTCATTTTGCTATCGTTTTTGGATTTCGCCGAACTAATTTCGCCACGGGCTGCCAACTCTTCGCGCACTTCTGCCTCAATCCGGCTGCGCTGACGCTGCGATCGTTTGCCGTAATTGGTAGAATAATCGGCAATGTGCGCCATAACCCCAATGCCCCATCCCCCAGCGGGAAATATCCACCACGGGAAACTAAACAAACCACTCGTAAAAAACCAAATCATAATCAAAAAGCCATTGACCATCAAATAGGTCATGATATGACCCGCCAGTTCTTGGCGTGCCTTGAGGCGCTTTTCGACCATTTTACGAACTTTGGCTTCTTCCGCCCCGGCTTGGTCTAGTTCATAACCACGCTGTTGCAGTTCCGTATCAATGCGCGATTCGATATAGCTGGCGAACCCTTCCACGCGATTTTTCATTTCTTCACCGACTTTGTTCCAATCCACTTTGCTCAACTGATTCGCCAAACTACCCAAATCTAGGCTGCCTTCGATTTCGATTTTTTTGCCTTTAGAATCGGTGCTAGTTTGTTTTTCCTCTGAGGATGCATCGGTGGTGCGGGCAGCAATAGGCGCAGCTACCACATTCGCTGGCGAAGGTGTTCCTTTTGTTTCTGTCGGGCGGATGGGTGTAGTACTTTTTTCAACAGGCATATCCATCGGGGTTGACGCTATGGCAGCGTTAAAATCCACCATCAACGCGCTGGCAGTGGGATAACGTTCTGCTGGATTTTTCGCCAATGCCCGCAAAATCACCGGGTCTAAAGCGACAGGCAAATCAGGATTGCGTTCACCGGGGGCAGGCGGCGCTTGGTAAATATGAGCATGAACAATGGCATAGGGGGTATCAGCGACAAACGGAATCGCGCCCGTAATCAGTTCATACAAAATCACACCAAATGAATAAATATCCGTGCGCCCTGATAGATCTTTTTCGCCTTTTGCCTGTTCGGGCGAAATATAATACGGTGTGCCGAGCATCATATCGCTGCTGATTGTTGACGACCCCGCTTGCGCGATACGTGCCAAACCAAAATCAGTGATGTAGGGCTTGCCCTGCATATCCATCAAAATATTAGAAGGCTTCATATCGCGGTGCAGCACATCGCGGCTGTGAGCATAATCCAGTGCCTTTGCCAATTCCGTCATAATATTGGCAGTTTGTTCGAGCGTGAGACCCACTTTAAGCGAATACCGTTTGAGCGTGGGACCTTCAATATATTTCATAACGAGATACGGAATACCATTATGTTCGCTGTAATCATAAACAGGCACAATATTGGGGTGTTCTAATTTGGCAACGATACGCGCCTCCCGCTGGAAGCGATTCAAAAAATTATCATCCTGCATCATCGCTTGATGCATAACTTTGACTGCTACATGGCGGTCAAGCCGTTCATGGTAGGCTTTATAGACATTCGCCATGCCCCCTTGCCCCAGTGGTGCAACAATTTCATACTGCCCAATTTTTTCGCCATTTTGTAGCATCATGGCATTTAGACTCCATCCCGTATCATCATCTGCTGATATTAATTGTACGTTGCTCTTTGAAAGAATCGCAATAGCAGGCAATGAACCGTTCTATGGTACAATGCCCCGCGCCCACCACAGCACCCGTGCTAATGTGGATTATCCCATGATGATTAAACGATGGGTGATGTTCTTATGTTCAAAAACACACTATTTTTCCGCCAGCTATCTTCAACTGGATTATTTTTCGCCGCCGGACTCGGTTTGATTCTACTTGTCCTATACGTAGTTATACCACAACCCGTTACAATCGCGGACTCGAATGGGGAATATCGGCTGCGATTTTGGGTAGACGACAGCGTTTTATTCAAACCCGGCGATTGTGTGAAAGTCCATTGGGAAGCCGATGGCATTCAAGCCATATTCATAGATGGCGAAGGCAAAATCGGCAGCGATAGCCAAACCACTTGCCCAGAGAATATGTATACCCCCCGCGCTCAAGTCATTCGTCAAGATGGCACAGAAACAATTTATGATATTTCATTGCACTATGCGCTCTTGAATCGTGGGGTATGGTTGCTTTTTATCCTAGTGATGATGGTCATCTTAGCAGCGTTGTACCGGGTTATTTTTCCTAGCGTCTTGCGTTTACTGAAGCCAGTCCAAAAACCGCTAATTTTCATTACCAAAGGAACTTTATTAATAGTCGTCGCCTTGCTGATGCTGGAAATTACCTTACGGTTGTTTTTGGCGCAATATGGCACACCAGCGGATATGCGCCGCTATGTCCGAACTGCCGAGGATATTCAAGGCGAAGCAGAGAGCCGGAATCTGGTGCAGCCTGTCCCGTTTATTCTCTATCTGCCCAATCCAGCCGAGTTGAACGAGTGGGGCTATCGTGGCGAAAGTTTTGTTATCCCCAAACCAGATGGTATTTTCCGCATTGCGGCGTTAGGGGGTTCAACGACCTATGGCACTGGCACACGCCGCGACGAATCGTATCCGGCATATTTGCAAAAAATCTTGCGCGAAGAATATGGTTATTCGCATGTCGAAGTGATTAACGCCGGTGTCCCTAGCTGGAATTCGTGGCATTCGCTGACGAATCTGGCATTTCGCGTGTTGGAAACGCAGCCCGATATGCTCATTTATTTTGAAGCGATTAATGATACTTTGGCGCGGGGTGCGCCCCCAGAATGTTATCAGGGGACAAATGCCTATCGTGGTCTACCACCGAATGCGGGTGAATATCGGCGCGAGGTGCTTAATTTTGTACCAAGTGCTGTCTATCGCTTGATTGGCATTACCGAAGGGTGGATGCGTGACCCGTTGGGGCAAGCCTCCGGTATTGAATTGCAATTCGTGCAACCACTGTGCAATTTTGTCAATTTCACACCTACGCTGGCAACATTGGCGGCGAATCCCCCCATTTATTATGAACGCAATCTTCGCAGCATGGTTGGCATTGCCCAAGCGCATGATATTGAGGTCATGCTAGCAACATGGACATATTATCAACTGAAAGATTGGGAAGCGGCAGGCATCGCCCAGCATAATACCATCGTCAAAAATTTAGGCGCAGAATTGGGCTTGCCAGTTTATGATTTAGCCGCCGATTACCCCGAAAATCCGGCACTGTGGGTCGAAGGCGATTGGCAGCACATGAATGAAGCGGGTAGCCGCATCCAAGCCGAATTATTTGCCCAGTTTATGGTTGAACAAGGGTTGATTCCGGCAAAAAACAATGATTAGATTTGGCACTTAGCAAGGTTTAACCATTTGCGTCTGCCTGTTTGACTTTATCAAGGCGGGCGTGCTGCGCCAATTCTTGAATGACCAACAGCATCGCTCCAGCATAAATGAGCATGGCAACGCACCAACGGGCAATGATTTCGATGCCTTCGCCATATAACGGAAATAACAAACTGAGGGCGCTGTGTGCCGCAACCCATAACCAAGCATGTGCCGCAATATGGCGAATTGTCCACCATTGCGCGATGCTGAGTGCCGCGAACCAAGGCAGCATATACAGTGGGTCAGGCAAAAAAAAGGCAATCATCAAAAGTGTGCCAATGAACCCGCCGATAACGGTAAACAACCACCAGCGATGCAAATGGATGTGCAGCACCCGTGCCAAAAGCCAATTTTGGACAACTGCCGTCGCCAGCGTAAACCCAAAGAACATCAACGCCAGCAAATCCGTTTGTCCACCGTGCCAAGGCGAGCCATAACGACTAAACGTTTGCTCAATCGCTTCTAACAAGGGCAATTGTTCAGTAATAAGGCGATACAAAAACATAATCGGCGTAATCACCAGCGGATATAACAATAAAGCCGCTAGCAACCAGCCCAGAATAAAGGCGCGGATATTGGGGGATTGTGGTTTGCTCATGGCATGATTTCTTATCAAATAGTCAATTTCACTATATTGATGATATGGTGATTTTGGTCATTCGGAGTGTGTGAAAATCTATACACGGTTTTGAGTCAACCTTATTTTATCCTTTTCAGCACCTCTGCCACCAACGTTTGTACTTCCGGCGAAGCATCCGGCGACATGCTTTTAAGCGCATTTTTCGCCACTGCGCCGCCAATGGTGTGCAAGGCAAACACAACCGCATAACGTACTTGCCACTGTTCATCCTGCAAAACAGCGATTAATGCCGGCACAGACTCGCGTGTGCCAATGAGACCCAAAATTTCTGCGGCGTGTTCACGCACTTGCCAGCGATCATGTACTAGAGCCTGAGTCAAAGCTGGCACAGCAGCATCGCTAAATTGTTCCAAAACTTGCGTGAGCATTTCCCGAATTTCTTTGGGTTCATTCCCCAAAAAGGGTAGCAACGCTGGAATCGCACTGGCATCGCCAATTTGCCCTAGCGCAAACATCGCTTTAAATACGACCACCCTATCCGTATCGCACACGGCAGCCATCAGCGCCGGGACTGCCCGATTATCGCCAATTTTGCCTAAAGCGTGCGCGGCATCATGACGCACTTGCGGCTTGTCCGATTGTAATAATGCCATCAAAGGCAACACTCCCGCCTGTCCTAATTTCACCAATGCCCATGTTATATCTTCGCGCACAAATAAATCGGTCTCGATACTCAAAGCATTTACCAAAGCGGGCACACTTTCGATAGCGCCGCTATGCCCCAACGCCAACGCCGCTTGACTGCGAGCATGGCTATCGGCATGATGCAATTGGTCTACTAAGGTAGTTTCGCTAGGGCGCATCATCATCTCACTTTTTTGGTAGATAGCAGCATGATAAAAAGATTTTTGAAATTCTTAAAGGGTCAGAAAAGATTTTTAAGAAACTTTCTTTTTAACAATGGACTTCGCTAACGCACCTTGTATCATTGAAATGTGACTAAAGATGAGCATCATCTTTAAAAATAATCAATCAATGGATACCCATAACGCTGTATGGACATCACACTCATCACTTCGCTATATCGGTCTGAGGCACATTTGCCCGCATATACGGCTCGCATTCAAAAATTTTTGCCTATCATTGCAGCGGCAGGCATTCAACTAGAAATCTTGGTTATCGCCAATGACGCAACACCAGCCGAAAAAACGTTGTTAGAAACTCTGCCAGCGCGGGTGATACATGTCCCGCGCGAGAGCTTGTACGCTTCTTGGAATCGGGGTATTCAGCTTGCGCGGGCTAGTATTTTTGGGTTTTGGAATGCGGATGATGAACGCGATGCTCAGGCGCTCATCGCCAGTTACCGTCTGTTGCAGCAGGGATATACATTAGTAGATGCCCCTTTCCGCGTTATCAATACCTCTAAAAATTTAGAGGCAAAAAACGAGTCTACTCATCCAGTGTGTTTTAATCCCTATCGTCATCAGTTCACGCGCAAAAATCCTATCGGTCCCTTTGCCTTGATACGGCGTGAGTGTTACGACCAAGTGGGTGGCTTTGATGAGCATTTTCGGATTGTGGGCGATTTAGAATGGGGCGGACGCGCCCAAACTGTTGCCCAATTCGCGCCTTTAGGGTTTCCAGCGGGCATTATGCATATTCACGGTAATAATCTCAGCAGCATTGGCAGACCATTACAAGCCGTTGAAGAAAATATCGTTTTTCTGCGGCGCAGCCAATGGGATGAACTCCACCCAGCAGAACCGCTTCTAATGCGGGAAGCGTGGGAAACATGGGGCAAGCAAAACACCCCATTACCAGCAGCAGTTGCCGAGTGGTTATGGGGTGCAGATGCCCAGCAACGTTATGAGCAGTATCAGCGTGAAAAACAGTTACCCCTCTGGATGCAGCGCGTGCGCTTATCCCTCGCCCGCCGCAATCTCATCCACAGTGAAATATGGAAACTGCGTGGGCGCGTTTGGGAATAAATAGCTCGTTGTATAGGGATAAATTGGGGCGAATTGGGCTTCGCCCCAACAATCGCTTTTTAGTTCATTAGACCACTTCAGCCATACGAATACGGAACTGCCCAATCGCACCCTCATACTTGATAATGAGGCGTGACCCGGCTAAATCAAAACCGTCAGTCTGCCAAGTGCGCTCGGAAAAATCGCTGTGGTCATCCACCCGCACAAACTCTGCTGGCGTTTGGACAGAGCCAATGCCCGTTTCCGCTTCTAAGCGAACTGCACTATTCGCAGGCAAGACCACTTCAATCGCGCCCACGCCCCCATCAATATTCAACCGTCCCGCAGCACCCACTGGCACATGAATCACCACTTCACCCACGCCGCCATCAATCTTTGTGGTATAGGCAGCATCGGTTGCGGGTAATGTAACCTGCAATGTACCTACGCCACCATCAATATCTAATCCCGATAATTGCATACCCGTCAAATCAACCGTTACAGGTCCAACTCCGGCATCAATTTTGAGATGAGTCGGCACTTCCGGCGATAAGGCAATATCCCATTTTAAATCGGTACGGTTTACCAACGCCCGCAGCCCTTGACGAATGGGTGCAGTAAAATTAGCAGGCTTCATTTTCTGTTTGAGGACAACATGGCGGGTGCTATCATTGTTGGTCGTTAAATCAACATCACCTACATGTATGAGTGTTGCTTCCATCAAAAAGTCGCTGCTAGCCAACGCCCGCAAGGTGCTGGTTCCGACCGAAAAATTGATTTCGACATCGGCACGAGTGACGCCATTTTTCGGCACAGTCAAATGACTGGTTTTAATTTCTTCTTCTCCGGCGAGTGAATCCAACAACTTCTTAAAGCTCTCGCCCAAATTCGCAAAATCAAAAGACCATTCGACTTTGTGTTGTTCGTTCTTGTTTTTCTCGTCTGGCATTATTCGGACTCCTCATCAATAGCCATTAATTTCTATAAGTGTTTTACGCAAGATGGAGAATAAAAGTTGTGTATATTTCTAAATCTTAATGACCAATGCTGGCAAAAAATGATATGATAATAAAGAGATTTTAACACTGGGTTTTAAAAGGCATTTCTTATGTGGCAACGTAGCCTACTCATCGTAGTTACCCTCTTTTTATTACTCATCACTGCTGCTCTGCTCGTGGTTGAAGCAGGCAACAGCAATGTTCAGGCAGCTATTGTCGAAACTGATTATGTGAGCGTGGATAATTCGTCCTTGCAAACCACAATTCATGCAGCACCCCAAACGACTCACACCATCTTGGATGACCGCATCCTAGCTATTATCACAGCGGAAGAATTGGACGAAACTGAGAATCAGGGGATTCCACCTGAAGACATTGAACTGGATTATGGGGCAGCGGCGCTGATTGAACTAAATTAAGACCGTTTCCAACATCAAAATGTCAGCAGCATCTATAAGGGCAGGGGCGAATCCCCCTGCCTTTTTGTTGGCATGGTTGGGCGATTTACAGCCCGTACACAGCACTGAATTTGGTCTTGAGGTAACGCATATACGGAGTGGGGTCAATAGCGCCGCCCGTGACGCGCTGCGTGAGTTCGGCGGCAGTAAATTTGCGCCCGTGCTGGTGGATGTTTTCGTTGAGCCATTGACGCAGGGTATCAAATTTGCCTTGCGAAATTTCATTGGGCAGGTTCGGATGGGCTTTGAGTGCCTGTTCATAGTATTGCACCGAGAGCAAATTCCCAAGCGCATATGTAGCAAAATATCCCACTAACCCCGCTGACCAATGCACATCTTGTAACACGCCCAACGTATCGGTGGGCGGCGTGATACCAAAAAATTCTGTAAATTTGCTGTTCCAAACTTCCGGCAAATCAGCAGGTTTCAGCGTGCCATTCAGCAATTCTTGTTCAATCTCAAAGCGCAAAATGATGTGCAAATTATATGTCGCTTCGTCTGCCTCCACGCGGATAAATGAGCGTTTCACTGTGTTGATAGCTTTATAGAAATCATCCAGCGAAACCCCTTCTAGCTGCTGCGGGAAGACTTCGCGCAGTTGTGGCAGCGCCCATACCCAAAATTCGCGGCTGCGCCCGACGATGTTTTCCCACATGCGCGATTGCGATTCATGCACGCCCAACGATGTGCCGCTTGCCAATGGCGACCCTTCCAGATTTTGCGCCACACCTTGTTCATACATGCCGTGTCCAGCTTCGTGCATCATGCCAAACAATGCCGGATTCAGGAAACTATCTTCAAAGCGCGTCGTAATACGTACATCGTTAATCGAAAAACTGGTGCAGAAAGGATGCACCGAAATGGCTTGCACGCCGCGTTTAAAATCAAACCCGTATGCCTCAATCATTTTCAGCCCAAAATCGCGCTGTTTGCCGATGTCAAAATTGCGATGCAGCACCGCATCATCTACCTGTGGCGCGGCGTTGATGGCAGCAATCAATTCCACCAATGCCGGACGATGAGCATCAAAAATAGCTTTCACTTGCGCGGTGGTCATGCCGCGTTCATATTGATTCAGCAAGGCATCATAAGGGGTTTCTACATATCCCAGATAATCCGCTTCTTGGCGTTTGAGTTCCATAATGCGCTCTAAGGCGGGCAAAAATTTCTTAAAGTCGTTATTCGCCCGTGCTTCTGCCCAAACATGATGAGCCAGAGATTCTTGGTGGGTCATTTCGGCGACATGCGCGGCGGGGATTTTGGTCGCCAATTCATAATCTTGCTGAACAACCCGAATCAGGCTGGCTTCATCGGAGGCATAATCCGCACCGTTAAGGTCATGCGCGGCTTTTTCCAACAGCAATGCCGTTTCATCGCCCGTGAATATCTCATGCTGCAAGCGCGATAAGGTGGACATTTGCCGAGCGCGAGATTCGGCGGCACCGGGCGGTAGTTGCGTTTCTTGATCCCAAGACAGCAACGCTAGTGCCGATTGTAAATCACCGATAGTTGCCAAATGGGCTTTTAATGCCTCATAACTGGTGGTCATTTGAATTCCCTTAAAAATTTAATTGAAATGCAATGGGGCGTTATCATAACAAACTTTGCGGGATGAGGGCAGAGGGTTTACAACGAAATATCATTGAACCGCAAAGTCGCCAAGAGCGTCAAGAAATACCTATATTCTCGCTTCACATATTTTGTTGTCGGAATGCTTTAGAGGTGTCATAATATGAAATAGGTGATTTTTTGAGGATTTTCCAATGGCACATATTTTTATCTCATATAATCCAACTGATTTAATTCCCTTGGGAATGATTGTTGGGTTTTTGCGTCAAGAATATAAAGATAAAACAATATGGTATGACGATGTATCCGATGCAGCGAATTGGTCATGGGCAAATATTCAAGGTGAAATCCAGAATTGCGATTTGTTTATTTATTTATGTTCAAACGAGTCCTTAAATTCTCGTTCTCGCCACTCAGAATTACGTTATGCATTGCAACTGGGTAAACACCTCTTAGCAGTCATTATTCCACCTACTACAACTGATTTTGCTTCAATTCCAGGCGATTTGAAACCTGCTTTGCAAAAAACACCCCAAATAACAATATCTCAGTATGATAAGAATGCTAAAGAATTATCGGAAGAAGATATAAAAAAATTTCGAGCTGAAATCAAAACCAAAAACATTTTTTCAAGCTCTTCAGGCAATCATGATGAAGAAAAGCCACCTGAGCTAGGAGGCTGTTGGAAAATAAGTGAAGGACAAGCGATTGTTATTGCCGCCATCATTGGGTTTATAGGGGTTGTTTTAACGATTTTGGCTACACAAGGGGATGGTACACCTATTCCACCAACCCCAACGCCAACTATTTCCCCGATACCCACCACACCAGCGCCACCAACCCCTACAGCATTGCCAATGGGTGTATTGTTTATGGAAGATTTTGAGGATGGTGTTAGCCATGATTTTGCCTTAGAGGGGTTCTCTATCCGCGATATGGGTGGTAATCAAGCATATTGTGGTACGGCACCGGAAGATGGTATCGGTGATTTTGTGGGTGATTCTGGTCGTAATTACAGTATTGAAGCCCAAATGATGTTTTTGAAAAAGAATGACAACTCTTGGATTGAAGTAAGAGGTAGGGCAGATGGTGGATGGACGAAAGGATATGCTCTTTTCGCTCATGCTTCTGTTATGAGTTTTAGTCGTATGTCATCCGATGGCGATGTTTTTTTTGATGGTTTGACAAAATCGGTGGTGGAAAATATATGGTATGTGCTGCGCCTTGACCTAAATGAAAGTACCATCAGTGCTTTTATAGATGGGCAACAAATTGGACAGAATCGTGCTGATACTGCTCACACCGAAGGTCTGCCTGGAATTGGAGCAGGTAATGGTGAGGTGTGCTTTGGTAATATTGTGGTGCGAACTCATGATGGCATGTTGACTGCTATTCCCTTAACCCCAACACCCATTATCACCTTGCCCCCATCACCGGAAGCGACACCTTCGCCTGTTACGCCGCCTTCACCTATTCCGCCTACTACTGTTATGCCGCCAACACAAGATGGTACAGCTACAGCCAATGCCAGCATGACACACGCCGTAGAAACACAAACAGAGATAAAGAAGCAAACGGCTTTTGCACAAACAAGAACTCAAATTGCAATAAATCTTACAGCTAGTTATACTAAAACACCTATTGAAATAGCTTTAGACTATGCCCGCGCAGGTGTAAGTAGTAATGCCGAATGGAAAAATTTATATCCCAACGGGTTTGTTGTGGAGTTTGAGGATGCTCCTATGGCATTAGTGCCGGCTGGATGTTTTAGAATGGGAAATGATGCTGATGAAGCAGATGGTGGGGTAATATGTTTCTCCAATCCATTTTGGATTGACATTTATGAAGTACGCCAAGGCGATTTTGCGAGACTTAACGGTGTCAAGACAAATCCATCCGATTTTCCTCACAAAGATCGTCCTGTTGTTAATATCAATTGGCAAGAAGCTGGTGATTTTTGTTCAAGCAGAGCCGCATACTTGCCTACTGAAGCTGAATGGGAATATGCAGCCCGTGGACCTGACGCATTAGTTTTTCCTTGGGGCAATGAGTGGAATTCCGATAATGCGGTGTTCGATGTTCAAATTACTAGAGTTGTTGGAAGTTTTCCAACAGGAATATCTTGGATTGGCGCATTTGATTTAAGCGGTAATGCTGCTGAGTGGACGAATAGTGTTTATATGTTATATCCATACAACAATTCAGACGGTCGTGAAGATACAAATAGCACCGCGGAACGTGTTTTTAGAGGTGGCTCATGGTATAACACCGTTGAAAATATTTTGCGATCTGCCAATCGTCTAAGAGCGCCATCTGATTATCAAAGCAATTTGTTGGGTTTTCGTTGTGTTCGTAGAATTTTTTAGTTTCAAAGTTATCCTATTCAAAATATGCGGTTGGTTATCATTGGAAACCGATATATCGGTTGTTGTTATCTTCTTTTGTTCGTGCAATCTCTGGGTTTGATAAGCAGGGTCTAGGCGCCCTCCGTGCCTCTGTGGTGATATTTTGCTTTTCTTGGCGCTCTTTGCGACTTTGCGGTTCAATCGTTTTTCCTCATGTGCTTTACGTTCTGCGGTTCAAACATACCATCGCTACAGGCATTCAGCACTATTAGCCGCGCAAAAATCCGCTACACTACGCGGATATTTCCGAAAGGCTTTTTTAATTATGCCCGGCAAACCCAAGCGCCCATCTTCTGGCAAAACGCAACCGCCCAGAAAACCCAGACCCACGCCACGCCAATCGCAAAAAAAACCATGGTATAACGCAGACTTGGTTGAAATCAAACTGACTGATATTGCCAACGGCGGCTATGCCTTGGGGCTGCATAACAAGCGCCCGGTGTTTGTGGCATACAGCATCCCCGGCGAGACAGTGGAAGCTCGCATTACCCGCCGCGATGAAAAAGTCTCTTTTGCTGAAGGTGTGCGTTTAATCGCTGCTTCTGGCGATAGAATCGCGCCGCAATGCCAGCATTTTGGACCCGGGCGCTGCCGCAATTGCCAATGGCAGCATATCAAATATCCGGCGCAACTCTTATTAAAACATGATATTCTAGCTGACCAATTAGGGCGCGTGGGCAAATTTCCCGATTCGGTGCTGGCACCTGTGCTAAAACGCACCTTGCCCGCCGCGCAGTTGTGGGGCTATCAACACCAGATGACGCTGGAACGCAGTCCAAACGGTGGTTTGGGTTTCATGCGAACCGATGGTCAAGGCATTGAACCACTGGTGATGTGCCATATTTTGCACCCAGATTTGCAAGCATTGTATGAGACGCTTGATATTGATTTTCCAGAGATGCGGCGGATCACATTGCAGCGCGGCAGCGATGGCGCAACAATGCTCCTGTTAGAAATGACCACCGAAAATGTCCCCGAACTTGCGGCGGATTTTGCTACTAGCATCAATGTGCTGCTGCCCGATAACGAACCTGCGAATCTGATTGGCGATACTGCCGTCCATTATGAGGTAGGCGACCGGGTGTTCCGGGTGACGGCGGGCAGTTTTTTCCGGGCAAATGTGCCACAAATCAGCACACTGGTCGGCGAAATCCTGAAACTGCTGCCCCTAACTGACAAAGCAAAAGTGTTAGATTTATACGCGGGCGTGGGAGTCTTTAGCGCATTTTTGGCAGCGCGAGTCTCGTTGGTGACATTAATCGAAAGTTATCCCCCGGCGGTGAGTGATGCGGATGTTAATTTAGCCGCATTCGAGAATGTGGATGTGGTTGAAGGGACGGTCGAAGAAGTCTTGGGGTCATTGATGGAAACTAATGAAAAATACGATGCAGCTATCGCAGACGCCCCCAGCAGCGGCATGAGCAAAGAAGCCCTACAAGCGTTGATAGAACTGGCACCCCGCCACATCCTATATATCAGCAGTAATCCAGCAGCATTGGCGCGGGATTGCCAAAACCTTACCAAAGCCGGGTATCAGTTTCGGCATATTCAACCGATTGATTTTGCGCCCCAAACATATTATGTTGAAACTATCGCGCTAATGGAGAAAACATAATCAACTCTTAAATAAACCTTCGTTGAAGTTGCTTGACACGCCAACCGACTTTATTCTAAACTTTGATTAACCTTTCAATGCATATCACATCTGCGTTAATTCGTGTTAAATCAGCTATTAATCACTCAACTTTCTCCTACTCAGCAGACGGCACTGGGCGCTGAACGAGCATGAGTTGAGGTTGTCTGGTTAGCTGTGCAGATGAGGCAGGGTATGAAAGGGGCTGTCGCAATACGAAGTTCTTTTCAGGAGTTTTTTCATGTCTAACAAAATGCAGGGCGAAGTGAAGTGGTTCAATGCTGAAAAAGGGTATGGGTTTATCAAACAAGATACCGGACCCGATATTTTTGTACATTATTCAGCGATTAATAGCAACGGCTATCGTTCCCTCAATGAAGGCGATCAAGTCGAATTTGACATTGTGGATGGGCGCAAAGGCAAACAGGCAAATAATGTGACTGTGATTTCCGCTGCTGCTAACGCATAAGGCAAGATTTCTTTTTCAAATACGCCTACGATGGGTCTGCGATGCAGACCTTTTTTTGATATTGCATTCTATTGAACTGTGGTAACTCAACACACCCTAACGTTATGTGCCGGTCATCACTTGTGCCACATATTGTTCCATGAGGGAATACGATAATGCCCCCAAGTGCATATCCCGCACTACCCCTTCGCCATCAATGATGAAGGTGACAGGAATGCCCATGACACCATAGCTGTTGCGAACTGCGGAATTGGGGTCAAAAGCAACATGAATGCCGCTAATCTCATGTTCGACAAAAAAATCACTCACCATCTGCGTCGTCTCATCAAAATTGACCGCTAATACGGCTGCCCCGGTTGCCCCTTGGTCGGCGGCAAAATCGGCAAAATCCGGCAGTTCTTTGATACACGGCGCACACGTTGTCTGCCAGAAATTCAGCAAGAGTACCCGCCCACGATAATCATCCAACGTGACGACTCTGCCATTTATATCAAAAAGTTCAAAATTAGGTGCCGCAAAATTGATGAGCGATGCCGATTGCGGATTAAGGTTATCGGGCAGTTGGGCGCGGTTACTGGCGGCAGTGTCGCCCAAAATCATCACGAATGCGACCACAATACCAACTAACGGCACAATTAAGAATAACAGCAAGGTGGGTGACAATTTGCCGGGTGGAGCATCATTCTTGGGTTTTTCTTCTATCATCATAAAATTCCAGCATCCTAGACGTTATTTCAACATTCGTTTCTTACAATCGGGCGAAGTCGTGCAATTTAATAAAAAAGCGGACAATGGGTAGGGGCGACCCGATGTAGTCGCCTGCCAGAAGGAGCGCACATCGGCGCTCCCCTACAGTCGCCAAATTTGATTCTTAACCGGCATTGCCTCGCTACGACTCGTTTTTAGGCAAACACGACTACAGCGCCACATCAGCCAGCGGGTATTAACCGATAGACCGCGCCACTATAATTGACGATGAATAATTCACCGTTTTCATCTTCGCCAAACGAACTCACTTGCAAGCCGCTATCCAAAAAGACTGACGATTGCCAAGTGTCCGTAGTATCGCGGTAAGCAATCCAAATGCGTCCGCTGCAATAATCGCTGTATAGATACGCCCCTTGCAAGGCTGGCAACGCCTCCCCGCGATAAACATAGCCGCCTGTAACAGAACAACCATTTGCCCCGGTGTGTTCATATTCCGCGATGGGCATGACGGCATTTTCGGCAGTGATACGATTGTTGAAAACGCGGCTGGCTTCATAGGCGTTCCAGCCATAATTTTCACCACCGGGGCTATCCGCTGGTTGAAAATTAATCTCTTCCCATGCATTTTGCCCTACATCACCCGAATATAAATCGCCTGTGGTGCGGTCAAAACTAAAGCGCCACACATTGCGTAACCCATATGCCCAAATTTCATCTGCGCCATCGGTTCCTACAAATGGATTATCAGGCGGGATGGCATACCCGGTGCTGGCATTCACATCTACTCGTAAAATCTTGCCCAACAAAATATCGGTGTTTTGCCCAGCACCCAAGGGGTCATTGGCAGCACCACCATCCCCCAATGAAATATATAAATAGCCATCGGGACCAAACGCCATATGACCACCGTTGTGATTGGGGAATGGCTGCGGATGAGTGAAAATAATCTGGGCGCTGTTAATATTGGCTTGGTTGGCGTTCTCGGAAGAAACAGTGTAACGAGCAACTACTGTCGCGCCTTGGCGATCCGTATAATTGATGAAGAACAAGCCATTTTGAGCATATTGGGGATGAAACGCCAAACCTAATAAGCCTCGTTCTGTGTAGCCGCTGCCATTGGCTTCGGCAGAAACGAAGGGCGAAACATCCAGAAAGATATTCAATTCCGTGCCGGTGCTATTCGTCACATAAATGACGCCACCCTGCTCTAAGATGAATAACCGCCCTGACCCATCGCCGCTGTGGGTGATATACAGTGGGCGACGCAAATCCGTAATAAACGGTTGTAGCTGCACACTATCGGCAGTTGGGGGTGTTTCAATCTGGGTAATGGGGGCATCTTGGGCAATCACAGCCGCGCTAAAAAGTAGGCATAACCAGACGATAATTATTGTCCGTCGCATAAAACGAACCTTATTCACAATGGTCAGTTAGGGTGTTTATGCTATCACAGGCATCACAAAAAAGAATAACCGAAAGCATGAGAAATTGAGGAATGTGGCGCGACGATAATGGCTTAGGCTTGCTCTAGGATAGCTTTGATAGGTTTATAATTCAGCCGATGCTCCACACAAACGCCATGTTTGATAATGGCTTGTTTGTGGCTGTCTGTGCCATAACCTTTATGTTTGGCAAAGCCATATTGAGGGTATTTTTCATCTAATGTCAGCATATAGGCATCGCGCCATGTTTTTGCTAACACACTAGCAGCGGCAATACTCAGTGAATAATTATCGCCTGCGACGATGCTCAACTGCGGAATCTGCCCCATCTCCGCCCACGTCATATAATCGAGGAAAATACAATCCGGGCGAGAAAATTCTTTGTCGGTTAGTGCCACCACATACGCCCGCTGCATCGCCAATTTGACAGCTTTGGTTAAGCCCAAATCATTGATTTCTTCGGCGCTGGCGCTGCCTGTTCCCCAAGCGAGTGCGGTCGCTTTGATGGTTTCGGCAGTAGTAGCGCGTTGCAGATGTGTCATCTGTTTGCTATCGCGCACGCCTTGTAAAACCTTGCTCAGGTCGCGTCGTTCCAGTGGCAAAATCACACAGCCTGCCGCAACGGGTCCCGCCCAAGGACCGCGCCCGGCTTCGTCTATGCCCATAATGCGCTGATAGCCCGCCTGAAGATACTCATGCTCATGTTTGAGGCTGGCGGTGAGATTCTTGCGCGGTATCTTGTTGTCGTTCATAGACTCCCCGACGCCAATTTTGCCGGATTTGCCAAATTTCATACAGGATTCGCAGAGAATCCTGAACCAAACGCATCCGCGTATCATCATTGTAGTACCAAGTAATCGGCACATCCACGATTTTATAGCCGCGACGTTTGGCGATATAAATCAATTCAACATCAAAACCGATGCCCGTCATTTGCTGTACGGCAAACAAATCTTCAGCAGCGCGACGATTAAACATTTTGAAGCCGCACTGGGTATCCTCAAAATCTGGCACTGCCGTGACTTTGACAATAAAATTCAGCACGCGCCCCATGATATGCCGATATTCGGGTTCCCCGACGCGATTCGCTAATTTGCCTTCGCGGGTAGCAATCATGACATCACAATCACTGTGATGAGGGGGTAAAAATTTGGTAATTTCTTCAATCGGCATGGATAAATCTACATCGCAGATAAAACGATAATCACCATGCGCTGCTAACATGCCGGCTTTAACCGCTAACCCTTTGCCGCGTGTCTCAACTTCTAATAATTTGACATAAGGATGAGTCGCGGCAAATTCCCGCGTCACTTCCGAAGTGCGGTCATGGCTGCCATTTTCAACGACAATCACTTCGGCAGTATACGGCTGCGTCTTTAAGAAAGCATCAATTTTTTCTAAGCCGGGCGGCAAACGATGTTCTTCGTTATGGGCTGGCATAATGATAGACAGATAGGGATGTTGTGAATTCAACGAGATTACACTCCATTATCAGGACAAACCACTTGTCCCGTTAGTCTATAAGGATCATTCCAATGGCGGTGATAAGATGGTTTCGAGATATTCTATCGAAACACGCCGCCCACTTTGGATACGCTGACGTTTTTGCAAGATACGCGGCATATGCACAATCCCGGTCAGCATCCCGCGCAGCCGCGCCCGTGCTGCGGCGCCGCGCCAATGCCGCAGGGCTGCCCACGCCAATTGCCCTTGCTGCCGCAGAATCGCAACCCCATGTTTGCGCCATAATGCGCTTGGTAGATTCTTTACCAATACGTATAACAGGTTGCGTCCGTCGTAATAACTGGCAGTGACACCGCCGCCCGTTGCCGACAGGTGATGATAAACGACAGCCTGTGGGGTGTAAAGTGTACGCCAACCCCACAACTGCGCTCGCCATGCTAAGTCAATATCTTCCAGCGAGAAGAAAAAATCATCGTCCAATAAACCCACATCATCCAATAGTTCCCGCCGATATGCCGATGAGCCGCCACAGGCGCTAAAGACATATTCTTCAGCATCAAATTGTCCAGCGTCTTTTTGCCATACCCCACGATTAAACGGGCGACCATCCACCGTAAAGCCATCGCCGGCAGTGTGAATATGGTCACGGCGGTCAAAGAGCAGCATTTTACTAGCAACGATGCCCACCTCTGGGTGTTGTTCAAACGCCGCCACCACCGCTGCTGCCCACTTGGAATCAACTTCTGTATCATTATTTAGCAAGGCAATATAGTCGCCCTGTGCTGCCTGCATTCCAGCGTTACAGGCGCCAGTAAACCCGCGATTTTCGGGCAGTTCAATCAAACGCACCTGTGGATAATGGGACTTAATAAAAGCCTGTGAGCCATCATGAGAGGCATTATCCACAACGATAATTTCTAATGGTGTATAGGTCTGTGCCAACAGCGCATCCAGACATATTTGCAAAAATCGCTGCCCATTCCAATTTGGAATCACCACTGAATATAAGACACCCGCCATACGGCAATCGTTCTTCCCTATCACAACATCCACTATCTATTGTCAGGCGGCATCATCCCTAAACGCAAGACATATTTTTGATATTTCCATATTTACCGCCGCCACAACGCAACCCATGCCATTGCCACTATCCACACCACCCATGCCACTGCCCCACTTGCGATACCCAAATACCACAAATCTGGTTCAAAATAAAAAACAATGTTGCTCGTACCAGAAGGCACTGGCACCGCCCGGAACATCACATTAGCACGATAAACAGGCACAGATTGTCCGTTCACGGTGGCTTTCCAGCCCGGATACCATGCATCGGCTAAAACCAGATAACCGCTGGTAGGCATCGCGTCTAGGTGAATTTCGATACGATTTGGCGTGTATACAGTGATGCTTGGTAACACTTCCACCTTATGGAGTGATGCTTGGGGTGGAATATCGGCATGAAGAATTACCGTTGCATTGGATGAAAATTCTGGCTGTTGAATGATATTAAGAGCATCTTCGCTGCCAGACCATGTATCCGGCACAGAAATATTATTGGTCACTGCCACAGCCCGCGTTGAGGAAGTAGCCGCGATGTCATAGATTTTTATATCACTGGATAAAACACGGTCTATTCCAACAGGCAACAATGGCACAAAGTCGCCAGTGCGAGCATCTACGGCAGTGGTCGCATATAAGCGGGTTGATAAAACAGCGGGCGAAATGGTTATCTCAGTGAGGTTGATAGGCATATCCAACGTATACACTGCCAGCCAAAAATCGCCTAAATGGATAGGAGGTTGCGTTGATGACAAGGTTTTAGCTTGGTCATCGTGCCGATAAGTGATGGTTGGCGCTGTGTCGGTCGTATCCGCATTGGCATAAAGTAGGTGCAGATGGGTTACGGCAAATGGTATCTGTTGAGGACTAGCCAGCGTGAGGGTATTTTCAGGCGTCGTTTCAAAACGCCATGCGGTATCGTAGGCTACCCCCTCATGCCATACATCATAGATTTTGTCGGTGATGATATACTGCACGCCCATCATGCTTAAATAATTTTTATCAGGAATGCACGCACCACGACACTGCGGCAGTGCTAGCATTTCACCCAAGCGCCCGTCGGTAGTTCGCAATGTATTTTCTGGCAGCAGCAGCGACGTGAATTGTGAGTAATGTATCGTCGGCAGCACGCCACCATCCATGCCATCTATGGAGGGTACACCCCAAGTTAATGGCAAATTATGAAAAAGCATCTCTTGTTTTTTGACCGCCGTAAAAGCCGTATGGATAGCCTGCTCATCCATGCCGAGGCGCAAAAAGTGCGTTTCCAGCGCCGATTTATCGCCAACATCAAATAACAAACCACTGATAGCCAACACTCTGCCGGGCGATGTTTGTCCATCGTTAAGGGCTTGCATCTGGCTTATCGTGAAGCGCGGCGCATTATAAACTTCTTGGGGTGCTAAATCATTAAATGGCATTATCTGGGATGCGGCAAATAACTCCAATAGCACCAACGAAAAAATCACCCAATCTGAAACCCATTTTCTGAACATTATCAGGAAGCTGAGCGCCAGCAACGCCACACCCCATCCTGCCAGGGTCAGCAATGTGGGTACTGCCGCCCCCATCATATCCTCTGGTGCAATCGTGAAGACAAATCGTGTGAGGAACATAAGCCCCACCAACATGACACTAACAATGAACAATCTCAATCGTATAGGGCGAATGCGCTGAATTTCGATAGTGTGCTTTTCATCTATAAGCCACTGCACGCCCAAGCCTGCCAGCATGGCAACACCAAGCCCAAACAATGCCAACCAACGCGCCGGAACGCGAAACAAATCAAAACCCGGCAAATCTGCCAAGAGCAAATATAGGGGGTTATAGCGCCCAAAGGCAAACAACAGCCCCACATGCGCAATGATGAACAAGATAAATATCCAACGATACATTTGTTTAGTGGCTGTCGCTGTGGGTTGCGCTGATGAAAAAACACGCAGCAGCGCCAACAATGCCAACCCCAAACCAATCACACCGGGCGTTGCTATATATTCTGTGAATAATTGCCCATCATACGATGGCAGCAAACTTCGCCCAATATAACTGAGTGGAAGTGAAAAAGCGGTTGCCTGCTGCACGCTAAAACCACCACCGCCGCGGTAACTCATGCCGGTGAGTTCCAGCGTCGGCAAAATTTGCGGCAGTGCCAATATCAAACCACCCACTGCCGCCGCGCCCAGCCAAGTCAAAGCGGCTAAACATTGCAACAACTTAGCGCGATAGGTTGGCTGATTTTCGTCATTCATGAGGCTGAAAATCAGCATATAAATGGCTAAACCGATGCCGGAAATAAAAACAGTTTGGGTATGCCCCGTAAAAATTTGCAGTGCAAAAGCGGCTGTTAAAAGTAAAAAATAGATTAGCTTTCTTTTTAGCTGGCTACCTGAAACATTCAGAGGATGTTCTATTTCTGTGTTTGGAACAGACATGCGGGGATGAGGTAATAAACCGTGCAAAAAATAAAACAACCACGGCAACCACGCTAACCCCTGCAATTGGTTAATTTGCTCAACATGCGCGGTGAATGCTCCCCCAAACCCATAAATCACTGCCGCACACAATGCCGGAACAGCACTTTTACGGCGCGAAGCCACAGGCAAGATGGGGCGCAATATTGCTATGAATAAAAGGTGAACGCCAATCGCCGCCCACACCGTATGCAGCAACACACTATAACGAATGCCATCTGGTGCGGGCAACCAAGTCATCAGCCAATTGGGGGGATAAAAAGTGCCTAACTGCGGATTCGCCAGCAAAGGTGCGCCCATAAAAATATCGGGCGTCCACAGCGGTAATTGTCCTTGTTGCAAAGCCGCATTCCGGGCATCCCAATAAGGATAAAAATAGCTATAGGCATCACCCCGCGCCAGAATCATGTTGGTGAAGGCGAGTTTGTAAAATAATATCGCTGTCAGCAGCGCCAACAGAAGATAAGGCAAAAACGATGAAAGGCGATAACGCATATAATCTTATGGTTTGGTGGGCTGAGGAAAACTGCCAGAACATGTCAAAAAGGATACACGAACAAATTTTAATGTGTCTTGAGGCAAAGCGCGAGAGTTGCCGCTACATAGCCGCACTCTGAACCGCGATTCTTGTGGACTCGCTAGGTCAGTATTCGCTCCAAACATCAGAAAGTGTTATAATGCCAACGTTCAACATCGGCTTTTTAGGCAGAAAGTACCTCATCTATGGCAAATCCTGCGGCTGCTGATAATTTAACACCGGAACACTTGCTGACATTGTATCAGGTTTCCACTTGGATTAACTCCACGCTGGATTTTGACCGGGCGCTTGATAACGCCATAGATGCCATCATGCAAGTAACAAAGGCGCAGCGTGGTTTCTTGATGATTCATGATGAATTGGCAAGTGTCCTACAAGTGTTGGTAGCACGCGGCATTGATGGTGAAACCATTGAATCAGAAGGTTACAGCACCACCATCGTGAATCAAGTTGTGGAGACACGCCAACCACTGCTGACAAACAATGCTCAATTCGACACCCGTTTTAATGCCGGGGCGAGCATTATCATGCGCGGATTACGCGCCATTCTATGTGCGCCAATGATGGTACAAGATCGCCTCATCGGCGTGGTTTACGTGGACACAGCGATGAAAACCGGCGCATTCCGCCCGAATGATATGTCCCTGATGATGGCGGTTTCTGGGTTGGCAGCACGGGCAATTGAAAATGCTCGGTTGTATCAGGAAGCGCAGGAAAAAGGTCGGCTAGAACGCGAATTGCAAATGGCAAGCGAAATCCAGCGTGGATTGCTCCCCCAACATATGCCGCGGGTTGCCGGGTACGATATTGCTCCCCATTGGGAAGCAGCCCGCGAAGTCGCTGGCGATTTCTACGATGCCTTTGAGATGGAAACGGGTCACTTAGGCACAGTGATTGCCGATGTCTCCGATAAAGGCGCACCGGCGGCGTTGTTTATGGCGGTGGCACGCACACTGATTCGCAGCCATGCCCATGCTGGCTTGGGTGCCAAAGAAACTGTTGCTCGTACCAATGATTTACTAATGTTGGATGCTGAACAAAATGGCATGTTTGTCACCATGTATTTCAGCCGTTTTGAAACCAATGGGAGCAGCGTGCATGTGAATGGCGGGCATAATCCCCCGGTTTTCTTACACGCCGATACAGGCAAAGCCGAGTTTATGCCGCAAGGCGGACGAGCTTTGGGTTGGTTCCCAGATAACCCGCTGACAGAACTTCAAGTCCAAATGAAGTCAGGCGACGTAATTGTTTATTATACAGATGGGCTGACCGACGCGGAAAATCCGCAAGGTGAGCCATATGGGGAAACACGGTTGGCACACGCTGTCACCCAATGCAAAGGCTTGAGCGCGATTGAAATTCGGGATTTTATCTTGAGAGATGTTGAACGCTTTTGCGCCGGGCAAGTCCCATTTGATGATTTGACCATGTTGATTGTACGCTATACAGGATAAATCTCCATGCTTCGCACGGATACAGGCTACAGTCGTAATATCAATTGGGTATTTATCGCGCTATTTGCGGTAATTATTACCATCGTTCTATGGCAAATCCGGAATATTTTGATGCTGGCATTGGCGGCGGTACTGCTGACGGTGTTTGCTTCTATGCCTGTGCGCTTTTTAGTGGGTCGCGGGCTAAATCGTGGTTTAGCGATTTTGATTTCTGTGGCGGGCGGCATTTTTTTGATTATCTTGCTATCGCTGGTGGTGTTCCCCACCCTGTTTCAACAGTTCACGGTCTTGTTCACCGATATTATCCCAGAAGGTTTTGAACAATTGGTAGAACGCTGGAATAGTGGCGAATTGTATCAGCAGTTCCCCTTCTTAGAGGAAACACTCAGCAATTTCACCATTGATAATAATCTCGTCAACCAGATTCTAACGCAGCTTGGCAGTGCATTAGGGCAAGTCAGCGGGTCGGTGATTCCCTTAATTGGTGGGGTTGCCAGCACCTTATTGAGTTTTTTGATTATTGTGTTTTTGGGGATGTACCTGCTGGCAGAACCCGACCGCTACATTAACGGGGTACTGGTGATGACGCCCTTGTGGTATCGGGAGCGAATGCGCGAGATTTTGGCACGGTTAGATGCCACTGTGCGGGCGTGGCTGCGCGTAACAGGTGTCTCGATGTTATTGGTGGGTGCTGGCACCGCTATTGGCTTGGCACTCATCGGGATTCAACAGTGGGTCGCTCTGGGCGTATTGGCTGGTGTGATGTCGTTTATCCCCAACTTCGGACCCATCGGGGCGCTTATCCCATCTATCGCTGTTGCTATCATCCAAGCGCCACAATATCTATTTGTGGTTGTGCTAATCATCTATGGCATTTCTTTCGTACAAAGCCAAGTCGTGGGTCCCATCCTCGCCAGCGAAAACATGAATCTGGCTCCGGTTTTGATTTTACTTGGTCAAATTGTCTTCGGTCTTTTCTTTGGTTTTTTGGGGATTATGCTGGCAGTACCATTAACAGCCATTACTGTGGTGCTGGTTGAAGAAATTTATGTCAAGGATATTCTGGGGGATACACCCGATAACAAGCCAAAGCATGATGACCAATCCTTAACGAGCCGCAATGAACCCCTAGCCGAGACCGATTGAAACAAAATCACAACACCGGGCAGCAAATACACAGATTGTTGGCAAACTGCCCTTGACAACCGCTACGCGCCTAAGTACTATATCCGCCGCTTCGCCACATGAAGAGTGAGCATGAAAACGAAGCGCGATTTAACAGACGAGAGTGAGGTGGGCAACACTGATTTTCCCACAACACCATAATTATTTGGTGTGTCTGCGTGAGTGGCACAATTCTCATATATCCCAAATAACCCAAACGGGTTTCTAACTGGCGGATGTAGAGGGTTGACACAAGATAACAGACGATGATACACTCGTCTCACAAACAAAGCAGTTTAACAACAGAGTAGTGGGGACAGACAGACAAGCGTCCTAAAAAAGTACCGAATACGGAGAGTTTGATCCTGGCTCAGGATGAACGCTGGCGGCGTGCCTAACACAT
>JALHOR010000063.1:29415-32639 GCA_022842885.1 Anaerolineae bacterium | reverse complement strand
GCGGTGATACTGCCCCCGACTGGCACTGGTATGGAGACGCGGTTCCCAGGGCGTGCTGTAGCGCACCGCCGGGTTGTCCGACTCGAAGCTGTACCAGCCCTCATAGGGTGGTGGTTCATGGGTTGCATCCGGCAATGGCTCGATGGGCTGGGGCGGCGCGGACAGCAGGATCGTCCCAAAGGGAAAATCTGTTGCTGTTGGTGGCACATACACTCCCGGCATGACCACGCTGATGTCCAGCACCCGTGTTGCGAGTGTGTGGGTCAGCGTCGGCGTGAAGGTCGCGGTTGCCGTTGGGGTGTAAGTCGGTGTCAACGTTGCCGGCGACGTAGGCGTATCTGTCGCTGATGGTGTGCGCGTTGGCGTATCCGATGCGGTCAGCGAAGGAAGCAACATCAGGGTTGGCAGTGCCGCTGTCGCCTGATCGCTCCGCTCAAATAGCAGGTAAAAGACCATGCCCCATGTCACCAGGCACAGTACAGCCAGTATCAACAAAAAACGCCGCATTCGTCACCTCCGTCTCTCACTGAGACTCAGCGTATCAAATGCAGCGTGTCCGACCTGTGCAGGATTACAGTTTTGACTTGCCAGTTCTGCTAACCTGCCTGAAATATTTCAGGTATCGGTATTGGTAAAGCCTTCAGCGACGGACATGCTGATGAGATGTTCATTAGTGTTCGCCCCGAAGCGTTTGCGGAGCTTCTGGCGCACCCAGTAAATGCGGCGCTGTGGAACGTCCAACTGTTCGGCGATGCCGTTGATGTGCATTCCCCGTGCCAGCAGCCGCAGCACGGCACGGGCTTCCGAATCCAGTTTCCAGTCGCGCAGCGGTGATTTCATGGCAACCAGATATTCCGCATTGGCAGTTGGCGATAAATAGGGACGGTTATTTATGACGGTGGTGAGCGCGGGAATCAGGCAGTCCCCCAGATCATCCCCGGTGAACAGATACCCCAGCACCCCGCAGACGAACAGATCGCGCACCAGCAGTCCATCCACCTTATTTCCCAGGACGATCTGGCGTGAATTGGGGGCAGTCTGTTTCAGTCGTTCCACAAGTGCCAGCACATCAATTAACGGGTCTAAATGTTCGTTAAACAGAATGATGTCCGGCTGCCAGTGTCGGGCAGCATCCAGCAATTCACTGCCGCTGCGGGCGGTCTGGATCACCTCCCAGTCGGGGCGGTCTTTTAAGATCGCCTGTGCGCCGATTAAGACCAGATCGGCTTCGTCGGCAAGCAGCAGTTGTACATCCATATGCTAGTCCTCTGACCTTTCCTCTGGATAGAGTTAGCGTAGCACAGGCGGGCGTTTTTGTGGGCGAGAAAAAAGGACATCCGGTGCGGGAAATTTAGACAGCCGCACCGGGAAATTTCGCAGGAAGATGTAATTTTCGTGCTGGTAGGGGATCATTCTTTGCGGTCAAGCAGCCCCTGTTTGCGGGCGGCATCCACCAGGCTGTCAGTGTTGCCGACGTTGAGCAGTTTCTTTAATTTGTCGCGTATTCGGTACACGGTCTTGGCAGTAATCCCCAGCCGCTCCCCGATTTCCTTGACTTGCAGTTCCTGTTCCAATAAGCGCAGGACGTCCCGATCTCGATGGGTTAAGGTTCCCATTGGGCGTGTGCCAAGCATCTTCAGCGCTTCGGGCGAAATAAAGGGATAATGACTGCTGTTGAATTGCAGGGCTTTGAGCAGATGCTCTTGTAGATTCCCGTTTTTGAGGAGAAAGCTGGCATTCCCCCAGCGCATCACGCGCTGGATGTACTCGCCATCCCGTCGTTGACTCATGACAATGATGCCCAATCCCGGACGCGACTCGTGGCAGCGTGTGACCAGTCGAATCACCTCCATGGGGGTCAGGGTCTGATCGTCAAGAATGAGAATATGGGCGGCATATTCTGCGAGATAATCTTCAGCCTCACGCAGATGGGCAAAGACTCCCACCACTTGATACGGTTCCCCGCTGTCGCCAATAATCGCTTCCACCCCCTTGCGGGTGATGTCGTTCCGGTCACTGATGACCACTTTTGTTGATCTCATCCGGTGTGTACCTCCTTTCTAATGGGACAACCTTTCCACAGGTTGTCCGCAGCTTATCGGTATCGGCTAAAATTATGAACGCATGTTCTATTCACCGATTCCTCATGATATTACAAATTCCAAACGATGCCAAGAAAAAGCCGTTCAAAACCAGTACGAAGGTAGTAGGAAATCGGTTTAATTAATAGGGAATGTCCAAAATTCCCGATTTGGATGTCCATTTTTCTCACCCCCTGTGAAATTTCCCGCCTGAAGTGTCCAATTTTCTCGCACACAAGTTCTACGTTTTCGCCTATCCTGTGTTCATTCGTGTAACGAAAGGATGCAGGTATGTACGATGAGGTGTTATCAGAACGAATTGCCTTCCGGCTGACCCCGGAAGTGCGACGTAAACTGGCGTTGTGGGCGCGGGAAGAACATCGCACGCTTGCTAATCTGGTCTTTGCGCTGGTCTGTCAGGCGATTGATGCTGAGGAACAGCGGCGTGGGCACGCTTTCGAGCCAATGCCAGTACAGACGGAGCGTGAGTCCCGATGACATCAACTTTCACGCTTTCACCACACGATGCCTATGGATTAGCGCGGGCGCTGGTGGGCATGTCGTGGGACAGTCTGCAACTCAGTCCCGCTGTCGGATTACTGCTGGCACATCTTGATCCGACTGTGCCGGACGACCTGCGCTTTCTTCGTAAGGTATTGGGACAGGAACTTTTGCGGGCGGTGCTGGCTGTCGATCCCAATGCCCCGCCCCCACCGCTGCCGCAGCGTGCCGCCGATCTCAACATCGTGCCGGAACTGCCCGCATCGGCAAAACTGACTGAAGCTCAACTTCAACAGGCAGCGGGTGTCGGGCAATGGCTGAACGACTACATCCGCTGGGCAGGCAGCGCCGCCAATGAAACGCCGCTGGCATTTCATTTGGGTGCCGGATTGTATCTAGCTGCCATCGCCGTTGGACGCAGGCTGTACATCCACACTCCCTGGCGGCAGCAGGTTTTTCCCAACCTGTATCTGATGGTGGTCGCCGTCTCGACTTACTACCGCAAGTCAGCGGGCTTGAGCCTCGCTTCGGAAGTCGCACGGCTGGCAATCCCGCACATGCTCATGCCCCAGCCGGGATCGCCGGAAAACTTTATGTCGATGCTGGGCGGCATTCTTCCGCCGAATTTCGCTGACATCCCGC
>JALHOR010000063.1:22355-29405 GCA_022842885.1 Anaerolineae bacterium | reverse complement strand
AGTTGGATCGGGCGCGATTGGAGAAGGGCAACCGCTATGCCGCGCAGCGTGGGCTGCTGCGTGATGAACTGTCAGGACTTTTCAAGTCAATGGGTCGAGATTACATGGCGGGCTTGAAAGAACTCATCATGACCCTCTACGACTGCCCGCCCTATATGGATAGCAATACCAACAACAAAGGGCTGGTGGTCATCCGCGATGCGGCGCTCTCCATTCTGGGTGCGGCGACTCCGGCGGAATTGTCCACGGCATTGTCTTCTTCGGACTGGTTCAATGGCAATCTCGCCCGTTTCGGACTGCTCACACCGGAACCCGATTATAAGGAACGGACTGCTCCGAAAGACAGCCAGACCCCCACTGATCTGGCGACCCGTTTGCGTCGCCTGCATGAACGCCTGCCAGAACCGCCGCTGCCCGACGCACTGGGTGAGAAGAAAACCAGCGAAGCCTGGTCGCTGTCGGCAGACATCTGGATCGCCTGTCATGCCTACGAACAGGCGCTGCGGGCGATGACTGCCCCCAGTTCTTCATTAGATGATCGCCTCCGCGCCGTTTACGGACGCTTGCATGTGCAGGCGATTAAGGTGGCAACCCTGCTGGCGGCGATGGACTGGGCAGACGAGGATGGCGGGCTGCCGCATCCAAAGGTGACGGGCGCCCACTGGTATCGGGCACAGCAGATTGTCGAAGACTGGCGAGCTTCTGCCCACCGCCTGCTGGCGGATTTAGGCGAGAACGAAGAGGGGCGGCTGGAAAATCGCGTGTTAAGTCTGCTCAAAGCCTGCGGCGGCAGCGCGACCGTGCGCGATCTGTACCGCACCCTGCGTGCGCCGCGTAAGACGGTGCTGGAGTCCCTGAAAGCACTGGAAGACGATGGGCGGGTGATCCGTGTCCAGAATGCCTACAGTGGGCGTGGTCGTCCGCCGGAGAAATATGAGTTGATTGATGCTGATTCTGTCACGGCTGCGCCATAAATCGAATTTTGTCATTTTGGCTTTTGTCACAGGCGTGACAAAAATAGCGGAGATAACCGATGGTCGATACCCAACACTTGAAGGAACACTGCGACCTGCGCCGACTGGTCGAGCAGGATTTAGGACCCGCTCCGCTGCGTGGCGGACGCGCTTATTTGTGGAAGTGTCCCTTCCACCATGAACAGAAGGGCTTCAGCCTGGCAGTCTGGGTGAATGGCTATCGCTGTTTCGGAGCCTGTGATACCAGCGGCGATGCGCTGGACTGGTTAACGAACTACCGCCGCCTGAACTTCACCGAAGCATTGCGGGCATTAGGTGAACCCGCTGCTACTGCTGTGACTGCGGAGCGCAAGTGCCTGAAATCCCCCGCCGAGCCACCCGAATGGGATTGGCAGCATCGAGTGGAACGCATCGTCAATCAGGCGGAAGAAACGCTGTGGTCGGAAGTCGGTGAACCCGCGCTAAATTATCTGACCGGCAGAGGCTTGACCACCCGTACCATTCGCGCCGCACGATTGGGTTATGTGCCGGGGGATTTCCGCAGTTGGCGGGTGATGGAAGGGATGGATGTTCCCTGCGGGATCACGATCCCCTGGTTTGCAGCGGACGCGCTCTGGGCGGTGAAAGTCCGTCGCGCTTATGGCGCACCGAAATACCAGCAGATTAAGGGCGGCAACGTCAACGGCTTGTATGGCGCTGACGGGTTGGCAAATCGGGATGTTGCCTTATTTTGCGAAGGGGAATTCGATGCGCTGCTGGCGCGGCAGGAAGCGGGTGATCTGGCAGCCGCTGTGACCTTGAGCAGCGCGACGGCAATCCTCAGTTCGCGCTGGTATGCTGAACTCACGCACTGCCATACCGTTCTCGTTGCCTATGACCGCGATGCAGCGGGTGAAAAAGGCGCGAACCGCCTGCTTTCGCTCTCGCCGCGCTTTCGCCCCATCCAAGTGCCACAGGGTAAGGATATAAGCGAGTTCTATCTGCAAGGCGGTGACATCTATGCCTGGATCAATCAGGCGCTGACATCAGAACGAAAGGGGGTATTGGAAAATGGATACCCGTAATCAGCCATCCCAGCGCCAAAGTGGTGAGGAAATGGTCAAAAGGATTCTGGCTGTCGCCGAACTGCTTGCTAAAGGCATCATCACCAAGCCAAATAATCTCGATACTGAAACGCCTCGAAAAAAACAGACAAAAACACAGGATACAAAAGCTGGTGTATCGTCTTGAGAAAAACACTAGCCAACAAATGCTAAGGATCGTTTATGCCGCGACAACGTACTAAAAGTAAATCGCCTGTCGCGCCACAGCCTGGTTGGGCGGTTTACCTGCGAACGAGCAGTGACGAAAATCAGAAACCCGAATTGTCGCGGGCACGACAGCGATTTGTCATCGAGAAAAACGTATTGGAACGTTCTGAGATTGTGGTTTTCGATGAGTATGTGGATGTCCTGAGTGGCAAAACGCCCGAAAGAGCCGCCTACCAACGCCTGTTAGGAGATGCTCGTCTGGGTAAGTTCTCGCATGTGGTGGTCGAGCGGGCAGATCGTTTTGGACGCAATGATACCGAGGCGCTGCGTGCAATTGATGAACTTCATGAATTTGGCGTAACGGTTGTTTTTGCCAATCAGCCTGATCTCGATCCGATGGATCCCGATGACCGGGTTATTGTGGCGCTCTCCTTTACGTTAGCTCGCCGGGAATCGGCTCTTTTGGGTATACGTGTCAAAGGCGGCATACTGGCAAAGCTCCAACAAGGGGGTTTTGCTAATGGTGCGCCGGATGGCTACATCAATGTAGAAGCCCGCACCACTCAGGATGTGAAGAAACTACAGGGGCGAGTTGCACATTGGATTGAACTTGACCCTGAACGCGCAGCTATTTGGCGAACCGCATGGGATTTACTGCTGGAAGATCGCCTGACTCTCAACGAAATTGCAGAGACGCTTCACACGAAAGGCTATCGTCACCGCACAGGTCGTCCTTTTGTAGAAGTATCAGCGAATGGTAAGCGTAAACACAACATCAGCACACTTTCCAATACATTTCATAACTGGACATATGCTGGTTGGGTTGTGAGTTTGAAGAACAATATCCCTCCCAAAACCATACGTGGAAATTGGGAACCACTGGTTGCAACAGAAGAATTTGAGCGTGGATTAGAAATACTTGCACGGCGCAGCCAAAATCGTGATGCGCGTCGCAGGCAAGACTATCTGCTCAAAGGTATGATTTTTTACAGCAGAGGCGAGGGCAGCAGCTTCGTTCGGCTAACAGGATCGACCTCCAACGCAGGACGCACCAATGGCGGTACACCTTATTATCGCGTGGCAAATGCCGGAGGTGTCAGCTTTCTGTGCCGTGATGTGGATGAACAGATTCCGCTCGAACTCATGCGAATTCAGGTTGATCCTGAATTGATTCCACTGATTCGGGTAAGCTATACGCATGAGCTTGCTCAGAAACTGGGACATTTGAAACCTGATGAAAAGCTGCGGCTTGAAGCTGCATTGAAAGCCGTTGATGAAGAAGAAGCGCGGATGGCGAGATTATTTGCTTCGGGGAAAATCACAGATGCTGTCTGGGACAATCTATGGGCAGAGTGGCAGGATCGGCGAAGCAAACTGCGCCAGAGTCTCGAAACGGTTCAACAAGAACAGGAATTTCATATCAACAATTTGGATACGGCACTCGGAATTATCGCAAATATTGGAGTGCTGTATAATAGTCTGGAACGCAGCGATCAAAAAGAACTCCTGCGTCAGGTCGTTGAACGAGTTATCGTGAACGCTGAAGGAAGTGTAGAGTTGGAGTTGCGGACTCCATTCGCATATCTCAAGGATTTAACCGACGAGATACGCAGTGTGAACCGCCGCGAAGGTATCAGACCACAAATGAAAATCGGCGGAGATATCTCCGCCGATCCTCATCCAGAATGTTCGAACTGGATCCAAGTAAGCTGGGAGACCTGGACTCGAACCAAGAATGACTGATCCAGAATCAGTAGTTTTGCCATTAAACTATCTCCCATCGGCATAGCGAAGAAAATAGTATCATGCCAAGATACCAGTTTCAAGTCTTAAGTTTGGGTCTGCTTCACGCTCTCTAGTGCCAAACGAATACGTCGCAGTGATTCGTCTTTGCCCAAAATTGCCATCGTTTCAAAGGTGGGTGTTGAGATATTCTGGGCAGTGACCGCAACGCGCAATGTCCCGAATAATTGGCTGTTGGATACACCTAACGTTTCAGCCAGATTCTTAAAGGCTTCGTGCTGCGCTTCGTGCGAAAAATCAGCCAATGCTTCTAAAAGTTTGAGCGATTCTTCGAGCAGATGGGTGGTATTCGCTGCGTCCATCTTTTTCTGAATCAGCATCTCTGCCGGAGCCGCTTGAAAATCAGCATAATCTGCGAAGAAAAAGCCTGCCATCGCCCCGACTTCGTTCAGCGTCTTGATGCGCGTTTGTACCAGCGGCGTCACTTGCAGCAAAATTTCGACATTCACTTCATAACCGGCTGCTTCCAACACCGGGCGCAGGCGCTTTGCCAAATCTTCAATGCTCAATTCACGGATATAAATGCCATTCAGCCAATCGAGTTTTTCCACCGGATAAGCACTATTGGAAGGGTTAATTCCTTCTAGGTTGAAGCGTTCTATGGCTTCAGTAATTGTAAATACTTCACGATTATCGCCAAAATTCCAACCGATGTTAGTCAGGAAATTACTCAATGCCTCCGGCAAATAACCATTATGGATATAATCATGCACCATCACCGGGATAATATTGCCGAATTTATCTTTTGGTGGATTACGCTTGCTAATTTTGCCTTTGCCATTGGGATTTAATAACACAGGCAAATGCGCGTACTGCGGCATCTCCCACCCGAGGGCGTGCCACAATTGCACATGCAGCGGGAATGACGGAATCCACTCGTTGGCACGCATCACATGCGAAATTTGCATCAAATAATCATCTACCACCACCGCCAGATGGTACGTTGGGAAACCATCGGACTTGAGAATCACACTATCTTGCAGCGTATCATTCTCAAATACCACATCCCCACGAATCAAATCATGCGCGATAGTTTTGCCCTCTAGCGGCATTTTAAAGCGAATCACATACGATGCGCCGGCGGCTTCTTTCGCTGCGATTTCATCCGGTTTCAGATAACGGCAGTGGCGGTCATAACCGGACGGCAGTTTACGGGCGGCTTTTTCTTTGTTGACCATTTCTAGGCGTTCTGGCGTACAGAAACATTGATAGGCTTTGCCCTGCTCTACCAGCCAATGCGCCCATTTTTGATAATGCTCTAAGCGTTCTGATTGCACATACGGACCAAAATCACCACCGACTTCAGGACCCTCATCCCATTGCAAGCCTGCCCACCGCATGGCTTCAATCAGCGTTGTTAAGGCAGCGGGGTCAAAGCGTTTCTGGTCGGTATCTTCTATCCGCAAGATAAACTGTCCACCATGATGCCGCGCAAATAACCAATTAAATAACGCCGTCCGCAAGCCACCAATATGCAATGACCCAGTGGGACTCGGTGCAAACCGCGTCCGTACAGGTTTATCTGTCACACCTTGCTCCTAGCACACATGCTATTAATTCTTTAACCGCTGCCGCCGGATAACAACGCTCTCAACCAACCCAATACCAATCATGGTAAACAATAACGAGGTACCGCCTGAACTCACAAATGGCAATGTCAAGCCGGTCACAGGCATCAAGCGCAAATTCATCCCGATAGAAACAACCGTTTGGAAGAAAATCATCCCGGCAACACCATAACAAATCATGCTACCCAAAGGGTCGCTTGCCAAACGGGCTGCCCGCAATATTCGCATCAGCACCAAGCCAATCATCCCCATCACTGTCAAGCCGCCCACCATGCCAAATTCATGCGTTATCACGCTGAAGATAAAATCGGTATGGCGCACGCGCAAAAAACGCCCTGTATTCTGCGAACCCGCCGCGTACCCTTTGCCAAATAAGCCACCACTGCCAATGCTAATCAGGGCTTGGTCTACGTTATAACGAGCATCTGGGTCACTATCCGGGAATAAAAAGGTCGTAATACGCGACAACTGATACGTTTGCAACTGCGTAAACGCAATCGGCAGCATGAGCAGCACAATCCCAACCAGAGAAGCAATATGCTTAATTCGCAAGCCCGCTGCCCAATTAATTGTTCCCCAGATGACAAAAAAGACCAATGTCATCCCTAAATTGGGCTGTATAAAAATCAATCCTGCCGGAATCGCCAGATGAATCAACGATTGGATAACGGTGGGGAATTTATCCATCTCTTTGTAACGCGACGACAAAAACGTAGATAACGTAATAATAATCAAGATTTTGGCGATTTCTGATGGCTGAATCCGAATACCAATATTGAGCCACCGCTGCGCCCCGGCATCGCCCTCTACGCCCAACACAATCACTAGCAGCAGCAAGATAATCATGACCAAATACAGCCATGTGCTTAAGCCCGCCAACAACCGATAGTCAATCAGGGCAAAGACCAGCAACATCACCACACCCAAAATAGCATAGGTGATTTGGTCAGGCACACGGTTAATTAAGTCGGGGTCAATAGCATCACGGGTGGCGCTAGCAATCATCATAATGCCATACAACGTCAATACTAGCACTACGCCGAGCAACACAAAATCGAACCGCCGCCAAACACTTCCGGGTTCACGCATATCCACTCACCTATCATTTGCTACGAGGGCATTATAACGATTGGTGACAGGCAGTGTAAGGCACGATTTGACCTTCACCAATTGGGAGACACACTTTGCGGCACTTTGAAAATTATGCCTGTGGTTTTTCGGGTGAATCAGCCTGTGGATCGTCTGTATTCTCAATAGACTCATCCTCTGTAGCGACAATCGCTTGTTTTTCAACCGCTTCAGAGGGTATGGCAACAATGTCTTCGTCTAAAGCAATCGCTTCTTCCACTGACTCACTGCTGGAATCAGCCAGCATCTCAGGTGATTTTGCGACAGGTTCATCGTCTTCTAAATCATCATCTTCAGTATAGGTGCTAAAATCGTTGTCAGCCGGGT
>JALHOR010000063.1:0-22345 GCA_022842885.1 Anaerolineae bacterium | reverse complement strand
TGCCAAACGGAATTTGTGCCACCAAACGCCCACTGTTACGGTCTGGTTGTTCCAGCATAATGGCAATTTCATCTGGATTGACGGGAACATAGCGGGCAATCACAGCTAAAATTTCTTCCTGCATCTCGCGCAGTCGTTCCGGGGGCAAGTTAATCCGGTCATGAACTAAGACAACTTGTAAACGACTTTTGGCAACGGCACTGCTGCCCTCTTTGTTATTGCGCCCCAGCATTCGGTCAAAAAAATTTGCCATAACCCTGCCTCCGACCTCACTTGCCGGAATTTGTATTCTCAATAGCGATTAGTTCCGCTGACCAAAAAGCCGGGCGATACGCTGAAAAAAACTTTTGTTTTCTTCCAGATTCATCAACGGCACTTTTTCGCCCGTGATGCGCCGCGCAATATTCGTGAATGCTACACCCGCTTTAGAATTTTCGTTCAATGTCACCGGAATGCCATTGTTCGATGCTGGAACAACCAATTCATCTTCTGGCACAATCCCCAAAATCGGAATCGCCAAAATATCGGTTACATCGTCAGCCGATAGCATCTCACCTCTTTTAACCATCTCAATCTTAAGCCGATTGAGGATTAATCTGCCGGGTCCCTTATTGACCGCTTCTAATAACCCAATAATCCGGTCAGCGTCGCGCACTGCCGAGACTTCGGGATTGGTCACAATCAGCACATCATCAGCAGGGGCAACAGCATTACGAAAACCGCGTTCTATGCCGGCGGGCGAATCCACCAGAATATAATCAAATTCTTCACGGAGTTTGTTACAAATTTGTATCATATCTTCTGGGCTGACCGCGGTTTTATCTTTGGTCTGCGCTGCCGGAATCAAATATAAATCAGGAAATTGCTTATGTTTAATCATCGCTTGCCGCAGTTTGCTGCGTCCTTCGACAATATCTACAATGTCATAGACGATGCGATTTTCCAGCCCCATAATCACATCCAGATTGCGTAAGCCTATATCCGCATCAATCAAGACAACTTTTTTATCTAACCGCGCCAGCGCCACGCCCAAGTTCGCAGTGGTGGTAGATTTACCCACCCCGCCTTTCCCGGATGTGATGGTGATGACTCGTGCGACCATCCCCAATTTATCCTTTCATCCTTATCCCCAAGCCTCCACCACAATTTGATTATCGCGCACACAGGCGACTTCTGGCTTTACAGCCCGGCGCTTATCGGATGGAGAGGTCGTAATATGCCCGGCAATGCGTAATTGATTAGGACTCATATCTAACGCGCACACTACTGCGCTCGTATCGCCCTCTGCCCCAGCATGGACTGTGCCGCGCAATTTTCCCCAAACGATAATATCCCCGGCAGCAATAATTTGTGCGCCCGGATTCACATCGCCATAGACCACCACATGCCCCCGACTATGAACGATCCGTCCAGACCGCAGTGTGCGCCGAATCATGACACCCGATGTTCCCGCCTCTTCGGGGTCAATCGCCATCGTATCATCATCTATATCCGCCGCCGCTTTGCTCGTTGTTCGGGTGCGAACATCTAGGGCGGTTGCCGATGCTAACGTGGTAGTGCTATCGCTCATCACCACAGCCAATGACAAAGACCGCCGTTCCAACAGTGCCTTTAATGAACTGAGTTCGTATTTCGGCACCGGGCGTTCCCCAACATTGACTGTCACCTTCGCACCAGCAAAAAATGCCGCTTTTTCATCAAGGCGGGCTGCCAATTCTTTGGTAATGAGTTCCCATTTTTCGGTGGCACTCAGCGAAATCAAAAGCCCATCATTGATTCCCTTAATGCTGAGAATGTCATCCGGCATTATCACCCATCCACATCGTACACAGCAAGCAAAATAACAGAAATGTTATGTCCAATTAACTATAACTGTCTTTTACAAAATGTGCCAGTGAATCGCGCAATATAAACAGTAATTATAGCACATGGAGGTTATGGAGGAGAAAAATAAGGGGGAGTAGCCCATACCCAGTAATAATGCCACCGCGCAGCCAGCGCCCTGTGATTAAAAAACTCTTTTTTGCCCATTCGCCCAAGGCAAAAACGGCATATGTCATCCAGACCGTATGAATAATTAATAATGGCAGCAGCAGCGACTCAAGATTGGGTCCAGAATAAACCAAGGCAAAGACCGCATAAGCGGCATAACTCAGCATGGTGACAATACCGATGGGGGGATACCACCGCGCCAACCGCGCCAAGCCTAGCACCCCGGCAGCGACGCCCAAGATACTAAACTGCATCACAACAAAATTCACCAAATCTACCCAACGCCGTCCATCACGCCAGTCGCTGAGGGCGATAAATTGCGCTTGCACAACGCCATAATCCGTCACAATACCGCGCATTCCAACACCGACCACCAAGCTCAGAATCACCCAAAAAATAACGGGTAAGGTTGTCCGTGATAAATATAAACTGAGAAAAATAGCTGGCGCTAATAATGTCACCAGCGAGTCATTCAATACCCCAATCCCAAACAGCAGCAAAATTCCCCACATATGATAGGACTGAGCTTGTAATTCTTGCTTGTAATTTGCCGATGGATTGACCAGCAGCGGCGGGGCATCATCTGGGCGGGGATTGGTGACAAGCAGCATATCCAAAACGAGGTAGAGCAACCAACTGACCACAAATGCTGTTAAACGAATGCTGCGCGGTGTGCCAATTTGACTCCAAAATAAGATGACAAAAATGACCACGCCCAAGCCAAAACCAATATAAGGGCGTTTGCTCACAACCACTGCCAATACCATGACCACCACGGCAGCAGCAATCGCAATCACGATTGTCGCTGGCTCCCCTTCGCCGCCGCCCGTTTGCACCCAAAACGCCGGGCAAAATGCCAATGTTAGCCCGCCAATGCCTGCCAAAACTGCCCCCATGCGGCGCAGCGTCAACACAATGCCAGCAATGACTAATGCCAAACCGGATGCCCTGACGATAGGCGTATCCCCCGGCAGCAAAAACGCCACCCATGCCAATATCCCACACACCAGCGCGGGCAACCAAAACTTGAAAACGAGATATTGCTGGTCATTCAAAAAACGCACAGACATTAACTTTCAGTCATTCGCCTTTAAATTGGGGCGAGCATGATTTTTATTAGTGTTGTCCATCAAGACCCAACCGCAGCAATCCGAGTACCTGTTCCTTCACGCTGCTGCTTCAACCGGAAATAGGCTTCCATTGTTTCACGGACGACGGGCAGCGCCACCTGCGAGCCTTCGCCGCCATTATACACAAAGGCGATAATCGCAATTTCCGGGTCTTCGTAGGGGGCATAGCCCGTATACCAAGCGTGGGCGGGCCACTGCCCCGGCACACAATAGCCAAGCGGCTGCGCGATGTCATCGCAATATTCAGCCGTTCCCGTTTTTCCAGCCACCTGAATATCCGCAAAAGCTGATAAAGCTGCGCTGCGAGCAGTGCCACCCTCTATCGTCACGGCGGCTAACATGCCTTCGCGGGTTAAACCCAAACTGGTCTCAGTGAGAAAAGCCGGGCGATAGGGATTTGCCGCATTTGGAAAACGAATAGGCTGGCACACCGACCCGTTAAAGATGTAATTTAACGGGATATGGACTTTATATTCGCGTAAATCCTCAATAAAAGCATCGGTGCTGATATTCACAGTATTGCGATAGCCTTCTGGGTCGCAGCGCAGTGGGTCATAGTAGGGACTGTTATCTTCGCAGATGCACGCCAGACTGGTGGGACCTTTCATCAGCATATCTTCGAGTAAAAGCAGCGTCATGGGTTCGTTATTCGGCACACTCACCGGATTCAGGGTTCGCAGCAATTTCGGCTCAAAAGGCGTTACGACGTTGCCTTCTTCATCCAAGAAATCGCGGATAATCGTCGGTTGAAATAACGTCCCATTGTTGATAATGGCGGATACCTGATTCAGCAATTGCAGAGGGGTAACAGTCACATACCCCTGCCCAAACGCGGCGTTATAAGTATCGCCAGTAGACCAGTTTTCGCCATAATTGCGCCGCTTCCAATCGGGGTCGGGCATCCGTCCTGAATTTTCAAATGGCAGTTCAATACCTAATTCTGAGCCAATGCCCGTAGCGGTGGCATAACGGAACAAATCGGTGATGCCCAGACCACCGGGGCGCAAAACCTGGTCACTCAGATTGGTATTGCCACCGCCGATTTGATAGAAATAAACGTCACAACTCCAAGCAATGCTCTGTACAAAATTAACTAAGCCATGCCCCTGATCTAACCAGCACACGAAGGTTTGCGATGCTGCCGGGTCATTGGGCGCATAGCGATTTTCAATGATAATAGCGCCATCATCGCGGAGTTCAGTGGCAGAAGCGACCACATCTTCTTCCATAACTCCAGCGGCTGTAATCAATTTCCACACAGACCCCGGCGGATATAAACCTTTAATAGCGTTATTCACCAATGGACGCGAAGGGTCAGCCACAATATCCAAAAAATATTGCCCATCAATGGCGCGGGCAAAGCGCGTATTATCGTAAGTGGGGACACTCACAATCGCCAGAATTTCACCCGTCATGGGGTTCATCGCAATGACGACGCCCTGCGTACTCAACCCACGATTATAACTAATACTCACTTCGGGATATTCGTCTAGCCGCTGTTGTTCTGGCAAATTGCGTATCCCCAACCATTTAATCATGCTGGCTTCGGCGGCTTGTTGCAGTTCGACATCAATGGTCAAACGCACACTTTGTCCCGGAATCGGCGGCGTCTCGCTGATGACACCCAACACTTCGCCGGCGACATCCACTTCGCGCAAGCGTGTCCCGCGTGTCCCACCTAAGCGGGCTTCCAAAAAGCGTTCTATGCCTTCATAACCAATCCGGTCAAATGCTGGGTTATACCCTTGTTCGCGCAGTTCTTCGGCTTCTTCTTCCGGGATGGGACCCATGTAGCCCACAATATGCGCTGTCACTGACCCAGTGGGATATTCACGCACACCGACAGGTTCAATATCCACGCCGGGCATATAAATGCGTTCTTCCAAAATTTGCATCGCCACCCGTAGCGGCACATCTTGGATGATAATCACCGGACGAAACGGCGCAATCCCTTCGCCTTCTGCGACTAATTCTTCAATACTGCGTATCGCCTGCCCGGATCGTAGCGCAATTTCCCGCGTGGGCGGCACATCAATCAATGCCGACAAGCGATTGAAGACTTGCAGATTTTCTTCTTGCACGCCCGGCAGTTCGGCGGGAACAATCGTCACATTGTAAGCAGGCACATTAAACGCCAAGCGCACATCATAACGGTCACGAATCGCCCCGCGACTGGCGGCAATCGGCAAGGCGCTCAGGCGATTCTCGTTGGCATCTATCTCATACACTTCAAATTGGATGATTTGCAATTCATACAAACGAACACTAAAAATCAAAAACACGGCAAAAATAATTGCCTGAAAAAAAGTGAGTCGCCAACCTTGAAACGGTAAAAGCTGATTTTTCACCGGATTATCTCCTCAAAAACGTATGATGATGTCACCGGATGGTTTCATGCGCCAGAAGTGGCGGATAAATACGGCGTTGAATCAAGCGGACTATGAAATAAACTGGCAGCAGCAGCAGCAGCGTCAGGAATACTTCGGGCAAGGCGACATAACGGGCAATATCCAATACATCATAGCCATTGCCTATCAGGTGCAGCACAATAAAAATCACCCCTTGTTTTAGCAAGAGACCAGCCATCACAAAGCCAATGGCAAATAATAAATTCGTGCGGTACACCTGCCCACGCAGCGCATGAATCGCAAAAATAATGACCACTGGCGTAATCACCGATGTTCCCAATGGGGTGATAGAGAGCAAATCTTGCATCAATCCGCCAGCAAATGCCCAGAACAACGCCTCTTCTAACGGTGCATGAATTGCCCATACCAAGATGAGCAGCAAGACTAAATCGGGTTGTCCGCTAAACGTGCGAAAATGCGGTATCACGCTGGATTGCAGCGATGCCAAAACAATTAAAATCGGGAGCGCCAGATAATAACCCATCGTTTACTGGGGTGCCTCATCAAAAATAGATAAATCTGCCGGGCGAAAACTGGTCACGACCAACACAAATTCTATCGTCGAAAAATCAATCAAGCTGCTAACTTCGGCTTCTTGCCACAATTCAAACTCAAAATCGCGGCGGCTCGTCACCTGCCCAATCACAATATCCGGCGGAAAATTGCCGCCCAACCCAGAAGTTACCACCAAATCACCGACCGTCACTTCAGAATCAACTGGAATGAATTGCATACGCAAATTGCCCGTGAGCAAGCCACGTCCGCGCACGCTGCCCTCTGCCCGGCTGGTTTGCAAACGCCCACTGACGGCGCTGTTTTGGTCAGTAATTAACTGAATGCGGGCGCTGCTGGCACTGACTTCAAAGACACGCCCAACCAACCCCAATTCTGTTTCTACTGGCATCCCCACCGCAATGCCATCACGGGTACCACGATTAATAATCAGGCTGCGAACTGCGCTTTGTTGGTCAACGCCAATCACGTCAGCAGTCACAAATTCACGTTCTGTAAAGCGCGTCGTATAATCCAGCAGTGCCGCCAACCGTTCATAATCGCTGGCAACTTCACGCAGTTGAATCACTTCGCCTTGGATGCGGGCGAGTTGTTCTTCCAGTTCAATGACTCGTGCTTGTAACACGGCGACATCTTGCGATTGATTTAAGAGATTATCAAATCCCAATGAAAGTTGGTTGAAAGTGCTGGTGAGGGAAAAAAGCGGGACGGATAAAATATCTTCTAAAGGCTGCAAGATGCCCGTGGCGCTCAACAACATCAAGCCACTGCATAGCAGCAAACACACAATGAGGAAGACTAACCGATTAGAACGCCAACTTCGTCGCAAAATCCAACTCCATAATCTCGTCCTTCAACTCATTATAGCAAGTTAGTGATGCGCTTTCAGCCCGAAATTTTAATGATGGGTGCTGCCACGCTCAGGTCCCACCAAAAGCCGCCGCAAATTGTTATAATCTTCTAGGATACGCCCGGCACCCCGCGCAACACAGGTCAAGGGGTCATCGGCAACATACGCCCGAATATTCACTTCTTCCGTGACTCTTTCAGCAAAACCTTGCAGCAATGCCCCACCGCCAGCGATACAAATGCCACTTTCCATCAAGTCTGCGACCAATTCTGGCGGGGTATCATCCAGCGCATCTTTTATCGTATCAATCAAAATATTGGTTGAACCGGATAATGCTTCGCGGATTTCGATAGTACTCACTTCGACAGAATCGGGTAAACCTGTCGTCAGGTTGCGTCCTTTTACTGGGATAATGCGTTCTTGAGGCAGCGGATACGCCGACCCAATATCCATTTTGACGCGCTCTGCCGTCGGTTCACCAATAAGCAAATTATGTTTGGTACGCATATATTGGATGATGTCTTCATCCATCTCATCGCCTGCCACACGAATAGAACGACTAATGACAACACCACCCAGCGAGAAAATCGCCACTTCGGTTGTGCCGCCACCAATATCCACCACCATACTACCGCGTGTTTCCAGCACGGGCAACCCGGCACCAATCGCTGCGGCAACCGGTTCTTCTATCAAATAGGCTTCGCGGGCGCCCGCTTCTAATGTCGCATCGTAAACAGCGCGTTTTTCCACTTCAGTGACGCCTGTCGGAATCCCCACGACTACTCGTGGACGCGGAATTGGCACCCACGTTTGCTCATGTGCCTTTTTAATTAGATAATCCAACATACGGGCAGTCACATCATATTCGCTGATAACGCCATCGCGTAGGGGGCGTACAATCAGAATATCTTTTGGATTTTTGCTCCACATTTCTTTCGCCCGCGCCCCCACTTCAATCGGTTCGCGGGTACGTTTATCGAGAGCGACGAATGACGGTTCATTGATGACGATGCCTTTGCCGCGCACATAGACAAGCGTATATGCAGTTCCTAGGTCTATACCAATATCAAGCGAAAAAAGACCTAAAAAATAATCAAGTGGACTTAGCACAGGCGACTCCCTGGTGTCGGCAAACAACGCAGCATTATAACATAAGCGCAATGTTCAGGAATGTAAAGCGCCGGGTGTGAGAATTTCATGATTCTTGATACTTTACTCCATATTATTCAGCAGCAGCGGCTCATCCCACCGGATAGCACACTTGTTTTGGCGGTCTCTGGCGGCACCGACTCGCTGGCGCTGCTCCATGCTTTTACACAACTCCAAGCCAAATTGCGCTGTCAGATTATCGCTGCCACCCTCAACCATGGGCTACGTGCCAGCGCCGCCGACGATGTTCTATTCGTACAAGCCATCTGCCGCCAATGGCAAGTTGCCTGCGTGAGTGGTTCGGCAGAGGTGCGCCAATTGGCACAAAACTCTGGCATGAATTTGGAAGCGGCAGCCCGCCAAGCCCGCTATCAATTTTTGACACAAGTTGCCCGCGATCATCATGCGTCACATATTGCCACAGCTCATCATGCCGATGACCAAGCCGAAACCATCCTCATGCATATTCTACGCGGTTCTGGCAGTGCCGGGTTGCAAGGGATGGCATATCAAATGCCCTTGCCCAATGCCCCCGATGTGACCTTAATTCGCCCATTGTTGGCGATTTCCCGCGCAGAACTGGAGGCATATTGCCAACAACATCAATTGCAACCGCGCATAGACGAAACCAACCAAGATACTGCCCTCCTGCGAAATCGGCTGCGGCTAGATATTTTGCCACGTTTAGCGCAAATAAACCCACAAATTCATAACAGTTTGGCACGCTTGGGCGATACCGTGCGCGTAGACGATGCATTTATCCAGCAGCAATTTGAGCAAACTGTGCTGCCCCACCAGACCATCAGCGTAACTCAAATCACATTGCCCAATAGAATTTTTCAGGCTTTGCATCCGGCACTACAACGCCGCTGGATCATCGCTAGTGTACGCCATTTGCGCGGCACCACCGACGAACTCAGCCATGAACGGATTGGGGCGGCTTTGCAGACGGCAGCCCAAGGCGCAGTCGGCACGATTATCCAGTTTGCACACACTCTCGAAATGATTATTTTATACGACGCGGTTGCTATCCGAGAGGCGGATACTTATCACTTTCCGACAGATTATTGGCGCTTCGATACGGGTGAAGTGGTGCCAGTCATTGTACCGGGCAATACTATCACGCCAAACAATTGGGTGCTGAACACTACCACCAACACACCCGATACACCCCATTGGACATTATGGCTGCCACCTCATGCCAAGGTAGCTCTTCGCACGCGCCACCCCGGTGATGTCTTTGCCCCGGCTGGCTTAGACGGTAAACATCAAAAATTAAAAAAATGGTTCATTGACCACAAAATTCCGCAGCAACTTCGGGATACTGTTCCCCTGCTCATGGTCAACGATGAGATTGCCGCAATATTATTGCCTCAATGGATATTATCACATACGTTTATTTATCCTCATTCTGATTGGCAAAAAATTAATTTTGTCATTGTGATAAAAGATAAATAACACTATTTGAATCTTCTGACGATTTTGGGGTATTCAACAGGCTTGCGATAGATTCAGAAATATTGTATGCTTGAGAAACAATAAGGAAAAGATAAAGTAGGGCATGTGTATGAATATCGGTTCAACAACTGCTCAGACCAACGCCACAATTCTTGTGGTGGACGATGAAGGCGCAAATCGTTATTCGGTGCGAAAAGCTCTACAAAAAGTCGGCTACACTGTAGACGAAGCACCCGGGGGCGAAGAAGCTCTCGAAATGATCAAAAATCAAGAATATGATGTTGTTCTAACGGATATTCGGATGCAAGGGATAGACGGAGTAGAACTTTTGCGCCGAATTAAAGACACGTCACCCGATGCCATCGTTATCCTGATGACTGGGTACGCCAGCCTGACAACAGCGGTTGAGGCATTGCGTTTGGGCGCTCATGATTACTTAATTAAACCCGGAACGAGCTTGGATATTCGCCAAAGCATTGCGCGGGGGGTAGAACGTGCCAAAAATCTACGCCGCCGCCGCCGTTTATTAGACACCATTAAAAATGATGTTTTTGAACTCACACGGGCAGATGTTGAAAATGCCCGTCCCATGATGGAAACCGATGACGAACCAGAGATAGAAGAACCCCGGCTTCCGGTTAGTACTGCCCCAGCCGACAATAATGGGAATGTCATGCAATTGGGTCCCTTAACCGTCTATCCCGGTCGTTATCAAATTTCGGTAGATGAACGCCCTATTGACCTCACCCCCACCGAATTTGATTTGCTGCTGTATTTGGCGGCACATCGTGGGCGGGTGGTGCCGTGCCACGAATTGGTGCGCGAAGTACGCGGCTATCCTGTAAACGAGACCGAAGCCCGCGAAGTGATTCGCCCACATGTCAGCAATTTGCGGCGTAAATTAAAAAGCGCCGGGCAAGATGCAGATGTCATCGTGAATGTACGGGGCATTGGCTATCGCCTGAGTGAACGCGCCAACGCTGAATAAGCCTGTCTCTAACTATAAATTTTGCTATGATACACCCCGGCATCAACCGGGGTTTTCTTTTCTAAAACACACACATGACACGTTGGCTTTGGCGCAGCATCCTCTTTGGAATATTATGCATCAACACCAGCCTATTTGCCGGAGCGCAAACGGTGTGTAGTGCAGCTATGGGCAGCGTCATCCGCGAGACTTATAACAGCGCATGGCTTGGGCAAACCATGTATTATTCGGTTTATTTGCCGCCCTGCTACGCAGAAAATAACATGGTTTACCCGGTTGTTTATTTGATGCATGGCTCAAACGAAGATGATGGCACATGGCAGCGGTTAGGCATGATAGAGGCATTAGACAGTGGCATTGCCGATGGCACGCTGCCACCGATGATTCTAATCATGCCGTTTGGCAATGTGATCGCTAATCGCAACCGCTTTGATGCTGTTTCATGGGGCAATATTTTTCTGACAGAACTGATGCCCGACGCCGAAAACAAATATCGGATTGATGCCCGCGCCGACCGCCGCAGCATCGCCGGAGTATCGCGAGGCGGTTTTTGGGCGTATCAAATCGGGCTACGCCGCCCCGATTTATTTAGTACCATCGCTGGACACAGCCCTTTTTTTGATTTGTATCATGCTGAACCCCAAGATAATCCACTGGATTTAATTTTAAACGCCCCCAATATCGAAAATTTACGTTTTTGGTTGGATAGAGGCAAAGACGATTACGCCGCGCCCGGCATAGACATCATGGCAGAACGCATGACTCAGCGCGGACTGCCGCATACTTATATCATTCATCCGCAAGGCGAACACAACAATGCCTATTGGTCACAGCATCTAACAGACTATTTGGCATTTTATGCCGCTGCGTGGCAAACACCAACCATGCCCATTGTTACGCCAACTTTGCCCAACACAGATATAACGGCAACTACATCCCCTTCAGCATCAATCAGTGGTTTTGCTACTAACACGCCACAAAATTCCAAAATTATCGCCACCGAAGCCGCAATCACGAGTGTTCCAACGCTCGCACCACCAATGCCTAACACCCAAAATAGGGGCATCGCCTTATATGTGCCAGTCGTGGCATTTCCGGCGTTGCAAACCACCCTCACCAGTGACCAAATCAATGCGCTCGCCACCGGAAAATTAGATACTCAATTGGTTATCACGCCAGAGGTTGCGGCGGCATTGCCGATGCTGCATCCCCAAACGCGCCAAGTCGTGCCTGAAACCTTGCGCGATACCTTGTGGCGTGACCGCACGTTATACGCCCTCATCCTTTTCCAGCAGCTTTCACCCCAATTTCGCGTGTTATGGTTAGACGATGTGCCGATTTTTAATCAACTGGCAACTTATCCTTTCGTGCTGCCCTCTGCCGCGCCCAATTTTGACCCGACACAACTAACACGCATCACATTTTCTGGGGTCACGGCATTAGCACGCCAAACCCGTGTCGCGCTGGATACTTATGGCATTGATTATGCAGCATCGGGCATACAAGACTATGTGACCCAAAGTGATTTTTTTCACATCAGCAACGAAGTTTCGTTTTATCCCACCTGCCCGGTGACAACAGGTGATTTATTGGGCGGCGCTTCTAGTTTTTGCAGCAAGCCTGAACACTTTGATTTGCTCACACAATTGGATGTGGATATTGTCGAATTGAGTGGCAATCACAATAACGATTACGGCTATCAGGCATATCGAGATACATTCAATTTCTATCGTGACAATCAGATGGCAACCATAGGGGGCGGCGACACAGTAGCACAAGCACAGCAACCCCTGCTCCTAGAACACAACGGCAATACAGTGGCGCTCATCGCCTGCAATGTGCCGGGACCCTATTATGCGTTGGTCAACGAAAAAGCCGATTTATTAGGTGGCATTCGCCCCGGCACAACCCCGTGCGATTGGACATGGCTGGAAAAAATCCTGCCAGAATTATCAGCGCAAGTGGATACTGTGATTGTGACCGTGCAGCACCAAGAATATGAAGAATACACGCCGACAGATAACCAACGGTTTGATTTCCGGCGCTTGGCAGAAGCCGGTGCCGATGTGGTGTTGGGAACAGCCGCGCATAAACCACAAACATATGAATTTTATTCTACCCAGCGCGGCGAGACTGCCCTGCTGCATTATGGCATGGGGAATCTGTTCTTCGACCAGCCCTTTTGGGGCAATATGCGGTTCTTTATGAATACTTTGTATATTTATGCGGGACAAATACGCACAGTTGAAGTATTTCCGGGTATCATTGAAGAAAGTGTGCGACCCCGTTTAATGACGCTGGATGAACGCCTGAACTTTTTGTTTTTTATGTTTGTGGAGCAGAATAAGTTTTGAGTGATATTCGATTATCTGATTTATGGGACGACTTAGAGCCGCTGTTTATCACTGTCTCTGAAGTGAATCCCGAAATTCTTATCAATGATGCGGATAGCTATCGCCTGCATACTTGTATTTTGCATTTGCTGCGCGATTCACGCATGGTCAATTCTGTGTATCGTCTGCGCCGCACCCGCCAAGAAGTCGGTTTTGTGAGCATCACGCCGGAAATTTTGGCGGCGGCTCTCGTCGGCGATGAGCTAGAAGGCATTTTGCTATTAGAATTTCCTATTCTATCGCAGCTTATTTTTCATTTTGATAGGCAAGATGGCTTCAGCATTTCTTATAGCCCCGGTGACGATTGGAACGCGCTGAAAGTGATTGCCTTTTTCGATTTGCTGTGGAAACTGCATTGTCTCCTGCCAGAGGCACACATCGAGTTAAATCCTTTCTCGTTTGAAGGTGTGGATTTAGAGCCGTTTGCCGATGCTATTCAGGATTTTCTTGATGCTGACCACCGCTAGCCGATTGTGCTGGCTGGTGTGGATGGGGTGTTGTTTGCTCTTGCAGCCTGCCTTAGCACAAGCCCGCACCCCAGACGCCGTTTTGGCAGCCATGACATTGGAACAAAAAGTCGCGCAAATGTTCATGGTCACATTTTATGGCAGACCTATGAACGAACCCGCCCGCAATTTGATTAGCACTTGGCAGCCGGGCGCCATCGCGCTGTTCCCATCGAATTTAGGCAATCCTGAACAAGTGGCGGCGCTCACCGATGCTATTCAAGAAACACTTCTTGCTGCTGGCGGCATTCCTGCCTTCATTGGGGTTGACCAAGAAGGCGGTATCATCGCCCATCTTGAAGACGGTTTCACGACGTTTCCTGTGCCGATGCTGCTGACTGCAACTGGAAACCCAGATTTAGCGTATCAAATGGGAGCAGGCATAGCATCCGAATTGCGTGCTGTCGGTATTAACATGAATTTTGCGCCCGTGGCAGATTTAAATACCAATCCTGATAATCCAATCATTGGGCGACGGTCTTTTGGCACGGATGCCCAGCAAGTGCGCCCGATTGTGGCGGCATTTGTGCGTGGTATGCAAGCAACTGGTGTGATGGCAACTGCGAAACATTTTCCCGGTCATGGTGATACGGACGCAGATTCGCATGTGACGCTGCCTATCGTGACTCATGGTATGGAACGGCTAATGCTGACGGAACTTAGCCCATTTTTGGCGACGATGGATGCTGGTGTTGGCACCATCATGGTGGCACATATTTGGTATCCGGCGTTAGAGCCGCAGCCCAATTTGCCGGCATCGCTCTCGTATAATATCGTGACCAAATTATTGCGCGAGCAAATGGGGTATGCTGGCTTAACCATGACCGACGCAATGGATATGGACGCGATTGATACAGTGTATTCGCCCGAAGAGTCGGCATTGATGGCGATTCAGGCGGGGCATGATTTTATCGTGTTGGGGGCGCATGTCGCGCCGGAAGTTCATGCCAGAACAATGCAAGCGATTGTGGATGCCGTCCGCAGTGGGCAAATCAGCGAAGACCGGATTAATCTGTCAGTACAGCGCATTCTTGCTGCCAAAGAGCGTTTTGGCGTTCTGGATTGGCAACCCGCTAATCCAGCGCAAATGCCAGCATTGCGCGAACAAAACGCAGCACTTATCGCTGAAGTTTTCCAGCAAGGGGTCACGATTGTTTTTGATAATCACAATTTAATTCCTGTCAGCGGCACAACCGCCGTGATTTATCCAGCGTCGCAACCGTCATTATGGACAGAATGCAACCGGCGCGATGGCTTAATCGCCAAAGGGGTCGCCGCCTCGCCTTCTAACCAAGATATTGCGGGCGCAGCGTGGGCAGCGCGGGATGCTGATACCGTGATTGTCTTCACCCAGAATGCCGATGCTGACGTGCAGCAGCAGGCATTGGTCGCCGCCTTACCGCCCGAAAAAACCATCGTCGTCGCCCTCCAATCGGCTTATGATATCCAAACATTGCCAGAAGTGGGCGCTTATCTTGTGACGTACAGCCCGCTAAAACCAGCATTTGCGGCGGCATGTAGCGTCTTGTTGGGCGATTTTGCCGCGCAAGGGCAGCTATCCATTCATCTAGGAGACTGAGAATTGCCCGGATTATCGTCCGATGTTAAAGTTAGGGTAAAGCACTTTCCCCTGATTCTAAATATTTAAACAACACAAAGAGAACCGCAGGGAAAATTTCATGGGAACACTCAACCCCGATTTACTGTCTAAAGATATGGATGCTGTTTTGAATGATGCGATTGGCTTACGCCAGCAGTATAACAAACAGTCTATCCAACCCGAATTAGTCTTGTTGGCGCTGCTACAGCACAAAGACACGGCGGCAACCCGCCTCTTGAATGTCTTTTCCAGCACCCGCGGCGTTGACCTGGGAAAACTGGAACGTCAGATAGAATTGGCATTGCAAAGCCGCGTTGACCAGAATGGCAATCTGGATTTCATCGCAAACGGCAACAAAAAAATCCCCCTCAGTAAACAGACCATTATCATGCTGGATGACGCCCTTAGCCTTGCCAATGCCATGCAAGAAGTGCGCGTAGATACCGACCATGTGCTGACGGTACTTTCCGAAACGCAAATGAGTACCAGTGGTTTGCTGCGGCAAGCCGGCATCACCCCCAAAACCATCAAAGACATCGTGAGCGATTCGAGCGCGGTGATTGGCGTCCGTTCCAGCGCGACGGCAGTTGACCTGAAAAAACAAGCGGATATTGGCAATCTGAAAGCCGTCTTTTTCCGGGATGATTTGCTGCGTGACATGATTAATATTCTAGCGCAAGCGGTCAACCGCCATATTATCTTGCTGGGTCCTGATGGCGTTGGCAAGCGCACGCTGGCGTATAGTCTTGCGTTGCTGATGTCCGAAGAAAAAGGTCCCAAAGGCTTATCTAGCCTTGTCGCCATTGATGAAAAGGCACTGTTGGATAACGAACAACAGGCAGTCCGCGCCGGGTTGAGCAAAGCCAAAAATGGTATCTTGCTTGTGCCGAATATTCATCGTTTTTTCGGGGGTCCCATCAAAGCGGAGTTTTCAAAGTCTACACAGATTCTCCAAAAAGCATTTTTGGATGATGATCCGGTGATTATCTGCACCACCACCGAAATTGAATATCAACAGCGGCTCGCTAGTGTCAGCACCATCATGGAAAACGCCCAAATCTTGCGCGTGCCAGAACCTAGCCCAGAAGATACCATCGAAATGCTGAAGATTATGAAGTCGCATGTTGAAGCACAATACGAAATCAAAATTGATGATGAAGCCTTAAAAAGTACCGTGAATTTGGCAAAACGCTACTTAACAACCAGCCCACTGCCCCGCAGTGCGGAAATGCTGATTCATCGGACTGCTGCGATGGTGGATATGAGCAAACAGCAGCATATCGCCAATAAATACAATTTACAATCGGATGGCTTGGTGGATACCGCCGATGTGATGCTGGCACTCAGCCAAATGACGGGCATCCCCGTGACGAAATTGGGCGAAGATGAGCGCGTGCGCTACGCCAGCATGGATGAACATCTCAAAGAGCGCATCATTGGGCAAGATGAGGCGGTGCGGGTAGTCAGTCGTGCCATCAAAACGGCGCGGGTTGGGCTAAAAGATGCCCGCCGCCCGATTGGGGCATTTTTCTTTCTGGGACCCACTGGCGTTGGCAAAACCGAATTAGCCCGCGCCCTTGCCGAATTCATGTTTGGCAGCGAAGACAACATGCTCCCGTTGGATATGTCTGAATTTCAAGATGAGAGTAGCCTGAATCGTCTGATTGGTTCAGCCACCGGGTATGTCGGCAGCGAAGAGGGCGGACAATTAACAGAACGGCTCAAAGTACAACCGTATACCATTGTACTGTTCGACGAAGTAGAAAAAGCCCACCCACGTATTTTGGATATTTTGCTGCAAGTGATTGAAGAAGGGCGCTTAACGGATGGACGCGGTAATACTACCCGCTTCACTGAAGCCGTGATTATTTGTACCAGCAATATCGGCTCAGAATTTCTGTCTGAACCAGTAGTGACAGAAGAAATGCGCGAGAATGCGATGGATGCATTAAAAGCCAAACTGCGCCCAGAATTTATTAACCGTCTCGATGAAGTCGTCATGTTCAACACGCTCTCCGATGAAAACCTCGCCAACATCATGCGCTTGCTGCTGAAAACAGAAGCCAAAATGCTGGCAGATCGCGGCTTAAAACTGACGTTGACCGATGCGGCAATCAAATGGTTGCTTGACCAGAACGACGAAGAGGGCTACGGCGCACGTCCTTTAAAACGAATTATCCAGCGTTCTTTGCGGCAACCGCTGGCGGATTTCCTGCTGCGCTCTAATCCGCCCATTGGTACTGAAATCAAAATCGCCACTGCCCGCAAAAAAGACGGCGGCTTAAAATTCTCAGCAATTATTGATGGTAAAGAAATCGCTGTCGAATAAGGGACTCCATGCACGACGATAAAACTTCACCGCGCCCGGTGCTGCCTGCCCGACCTAAATTCGGTTGGATGGCATGGGAAAATACCGTCGGGTATATTGCCACCCAATATACCCCAGATGTGTTATTGCAGTTGGATATTCATCCCATCAACGAAGTCATTGGGTGGTCAGCATCGCTGACGTGGGGGCAAAACCAAGAGTCGGTGCAGGATAGAGTCTCTTTTGGGGCAGCATTGTCGGACTTATGGCGTGAAATCGAGACCAATCATCCATTATTGCTACAAACCCCGGAAGCCCGCGCCCGGCGTCCGGTGCAATATGACGAAGATAATTGGTTGGATGATGCCAGCTTTGCCGTTTTCAGCCGTCTCGTGGGCGTGACGGAAACGGCATTTCGGGGTGATTGGCGCATTCTCATTCTGTATCAACCTGTGGAAAATCCCACTGCCCGGTTACAAGCGCGGCTATTGGCGAATCAAGGGGAAGTACAAATCGGGGCGCGGGGCGCATCACTGCGGGATGCGTGCCGCATGGTCTTCCGTAACGCTGCCGTCAGTTACAAGGCGTATGCCAGCCGCGAGAGCGAATAACATCTCGTTGTTATATCGCCTGTACTGGCAAAAAATACCCTGTGCGCGTAACATGTGTGGAGGCGTTGTCACAGCTACAACACCTCCATTTTGCATCTTATCCGGGTTGCCAGTTCGCTTATCATCCATCATGAAGGGGAATTTATGACGACTTTAGATACTTCAATTTTTCGTAAATACGATATTCGTGGGGTTGCCTCCAACCATACAGGCAAAACAATTCAATTGACACCGGAAGTTGCTGAACTGGTGGGCAAAGCATTGGGGACTTATTTGCCACAGCATTTTGGCACTGACCACATGTTTGTGGGCAGCGATAACCGCGTTACGTCGCCGGTACTGCGCCAAGCCATGATTAACGGCTTGCTCTCCACAGGCATGAATGTCACCGATATTGGCGAAGTGCTGACGCCTACGGTCTATTTTGCCGCCGCCAGTTATGGCGCAAAAGGCGCCGGCGTGCAAGTGACGGGCAGCCACCTGACCACCGAATATAACGGCATCAAAATGGCGTATGGCAAATTGGCGCTGGCGGGCGAGCAAATTCAAGATTTGCTCAAGATTATTCAGGATGGCACTTTTGCGACGGGCAGCGGCGCACTTAGCACCGATTACCCCATGATTTTGAAGCACATGACCGCCATCGCGGGCAAAGTCCACATGCACAAAAAGATGAAAGTGGTGTTGGATTCGGGCAATGGTTTAAGTGGCATGTATATTCCCCCGGTGCTGCACGCGCTCGGCATTGAAGTTGTTGAATTATTCACCGAACCCGATGGCACTTTCCCCAATCATCTGCCTAACCCCGAAGACCCAGAAATGACCAAAGACTTAGAAGCAAAAGTCATTGAAGTTGGGGCAGATTTGGGCTTGGCATTTGATGGTGATAGTGACCGCTGCGGCTTCATTGATAATCATGGGCATCATATCGCTGCCGACAGATTATTGGCGTTGCTAGCACGCGATATGCTCAGTCGGCATCCCGGCACGCCAGTCGTTTTTGATGTGAAAGCCTCGCAAGCACTGCCCGACGAAATCAAAAAATACGGCGGTGTTCCGGTCATGTGGAAAGCTGGTCACAGCCTGATGAAACAGAAGATGAACGAAATTGGTTCGTTGCTCGGTGGGGAAGTCAGTGGACATCTATTTGTGGGTGAAAATTATTTTGGATTTGACGATGCCCCGTTGGTCGCATTAAAAGCCTTAGAAATTTTCTCCCAATCCGATAAAAGTGTTGCCGAAATTTTTGACGAAATTCCTAAATTAGTGGCTACACCAGAAATCATTTTGTCCGCGCCGGATAACGTCAAATTTGGTATCATTGATGAGATTACTGCCGTGCTGCAAAAAGAATATGAAGTCAATACTGTGGATGGCGCTCGTGCTATTTTCGCCAATGGTTGGGGGTTAGTGCGTGCCAGCAACACCCAACCTGCCATTACCCTGCGCTTTGAAGCCTATACCAAAGAACAAATCGTCGAATATATGCAGTTGTTCAAAGCCCAGCTTGACCATCATCCAGAAATTGACCAGACCAAATTCGCGCAGCAAATCGAAGCGTTTAGCAATTAACAGACGATTCCTTATAGACGCAAAGGACACGAAGAACATTTCTTTGTGTTCCTTGTATCTCAACCCTGCCTTAAATCATCTCATGCCCACCTAAGCCGCTGACAAGCCGAAATGCTATTTTATGACCGACCATTTTAAAGATATTTATCACAACCACGCCGGAAAATATGACCGTATGGTCGCACGAGAAGATTTTCGTGGAAATTTATTTTCCGCACTGAACGAGATTCAATCACCCTATGGGCAAATTGTGATGGAGGCAGGCGCTGGTACCGGGCGCGTTACGCGGCTTATGTCTATTATGGCACGCCGTATTTATGCGTTTGATATAGCGCCTCCCATGCTCAAAGTTGCCAAAAAGATGTTACACATGACCGGCACGACAAATTGGCAGCTTGCCGCCGCCGATAATTGTGCTGTGCCATTGGCAAATAACAGTACCGATATGGCGGTTCAAGGCTGGAGTTTCGGTCATGCGGTTGATTGGTATCCGCATACATGGCAAACCGAAGTCGGGCAAATGCTGGCGGAATTGCAACGTATCGTCAGACCGGGTGGCACCATAATCCTCATGGAAACACTCGGCACGGGCATTAAACAACCCGCACCACCCACGCCCGGTCACGCCGATTTATACCGTTGGTGGGAGCAAGCACATGGATTTCATCATCGCTGGATTCGCACCGATTATCAATTTGCCTCTGTAGACGAAGCCGATGAACTCACCCGCTTCTTCTTTGGCAACGAACTTGCCGATAAAATCCGGGCGGAAAATCTGACCATTTTGCCGGAATGCACCGGCATTTGGTGGAAAACCAAACGTTGACCGCTAAAATCCCATACTCACCACTTTGTCCACTTTGACATAAATGCTCATACGCTCCATCGGCGGGAAACCGCCTTTCGGTGGGCGTATGGGGCGTGCCGCAAAAGTATCTCGATAATGCATTCCCATCGCCGCATAATCCGCTTTGGATTTTTCGCCATCGGTTTCTAATTCAACCGTGCCAATCAACGTCACAAATTGATATCCGCGTTCTACACAAATGGAAATGCGGTTATCGTGCTGCAAATGTTTCGCTTTTAAACTGCCATCGGGCGTGTTCAACAGTACACCGTCATCTGTCAGTTGATACCACATTACGGTTTGATGCGGCATCCCGTCAGCGCCAATTGTAGCGACAACAGCAAAATGGGGTTCGCGCAAAAATTCGCGCTGTTCGTCCGTCAATTGCATCTTTAGATACCTTTCTTATTGAGTTTTCTGCAAACGAAAAGTCAAAGTGCCGACAATCGCCGCCGCCGCGACCACATGCATGATAACCAACACGACGATGACGCTGGAGGTGGGTGCTGGCATCCCCGGCATCGGCATAGACCCGGCATTCAAGGGACCCCCTAGCGATAACAACAGTGCCACCACCGATACAATCTGAAAATTCCGCAGGGGATTTTGTGTAAAGCGATTCAGCAACATTAGCACAATAGTCGCGCCAATGGTGCCAAACACACATGACATAATGACGCTTATTGGATTCGCAACAGGAAAATCGGTTGAAATTTTCGCTATTGGGTCAGCCAGAAAATACACGATAAGATTGGCAATTGCGGCAACGACAGCAGCTATTGCCCCGGCAGATACCACCTGTTGAACTGAAAAACTGGGACGATTTTGCGTGATTGATGCCATATTATTTTCTCCTTATTGATTAGCCGTCTAATTAAATGAGCAAAAAAAATAACCGCTATTTATAAATCAGAATTTTTATTGAGGTTATCCAACATCTGGTTCAGCAAACGGCGCAGCAGTGCCAATTCGACATCACTAAAATTTGCCAATGTGGTTTGCTCTAGCTGTGTCCAGATGTCGTCCACCGCTGGTAGCAGCGATTTCGCCTGTTCTGTCGCACAAATGAGGGTTGCCCGTCCATCTTCTGGGTCTTCGCGCCGTTCTACCAGCCCGGTATTCTCCATGCGTTGCAGCACACGGGTGATGGTCGGTGGTTCAACATCCATACATGCCGCCAAATCAGAGGGACGCATTCCGTCAGATTCAGCGAGTTGGATGAGAATCGCTTCTTGCCCCACATGCAGCCCAATTTTGCTTAGGGCATGTTCCGCCAGATAACGATGGCGCTTCATAATTTGGATGAGCAGTAACCCAATTTTGTCGTCAGCAGGTGGCATCTTTCACTCTGATTTATTTAGCTGTCTAAATAATAAAAGGATACTTCGGCAAAGTCAATCAGTACGCCAAAACTCTATCATAATTCTGATGTTTGCCGTAGCGGGAAAATCCATAATATCAGCATAGCGCATATTTCAGTTATTAAGCTCACTATGGCTGCGCCGAGTATGTCAAATATGGGAATCAACCATACAGCTAACCCTATTTGCAATATCAGCGCGAACAATGTTACGCGATTGACAAACTGTTCGCGTTGGCGGGCATACCAATACAACGTGCGTGCCTGTTTGAGCGTTAAGGGCAGCAATGACCATGCCATAATTTGCAACACCAGCGCCACCGAAGAAAATTCTGCGCCATATGTTAGCCCAATAATCCAATCGGCAAACACCCAAAAAACCACAGCAAACAATAGCCCGTAACCCACTAAACCTAAACTCACGCGCAAAAACAGCTTTTTAAGTTTTTCCGGCTGTGCCGCTAGGGATGCTAATCTTGGAAACAACGCATCAAACAATGCCATCGGCAGCATTCGCCCTGCATCTAAAAACCGCTGTGCCGCCACATAAACGCCGACTGTAGCCACACCGCTGATATGTTCCAGCAACACAATATTCAGCCGCATTTGCAGTGCCGCCAACAGTGCCGCAATAGCGAAAGGATAACCTTGTCGGAGTAA